>JAJIYR010000127.1 GCA_020881085.1 Rickettsia endosymbiont of Bryobia graminum
GGCTCACTTAACGATAGATGAAAGATTCAAAATATAGATATACTGTTCGTAAATGAAGGGTTGCAAAGATAGGAGAGATATTGTAGAGTTTAGGACATTGTGAGTAAGAATGTATTGACAGAAGAACAAAAGACGGTAATAAAGTATTAAACCAAGTTATCAAAGAAAGTATGAAGGAAATAATAGCTAAAGTTTCAGAGGAAATGAATATTAGGATAGTAAATGGGGTGATATCCGCTGATCATTTATATATTTTAGTATCGATACCTCCTAATATAGCAGTAAGTGAATTTGTACAAAGAGCGAAAGCTTTAAATTCACTTAGAATACAACTAGAATTTCCAGAATTAAAGAAGAGATATTGGGGGAAGCATTGTTGGGGAAGAGGTTATTTTAGTACAACAAGTGGTCATATTACAGATGAAGTAATTAATGAGTATATAAATAACCATACAGAAGCTCATAAACCAACTTCTATTTCTAACATTAGATTGGGATAAGCTTTAGCTTAAACTCTACGGCACTTCTAGTGCCTACCATCAACCTACCGGCTCTCAGCCGGTAGTGGTTGAGTATGCAGTTTATAGTCTAATATAACTATATGATTAATTTTCATTTAACATATAATAATATATAAATATTCTTAACTGAAAATTAATCATATAGTTTGACTTTTTGGGTGAATTTCTGTATAATGCGGGCATATTAATAATCAGTTAAACATATTATGGATAAGGTAGAGAAGAATAACAGTTTTTTCTCAGAAATGAGAAAAGTAATTTGGCCAATTGAATGTCATGAGAATAAAAAATTCTTGCCAATGGCAGCTATGATGTTTTGTATTTTGTTAAATTACTCTACTCTTAGATCTATTAAGGATGGTTTTGTTGTAACGGCTATTGGCCCTGAGGCGATAAGCTTTTTAAAGACTTATATTGTTTTACCATCGGCAGTAATCGCAATGATTGCTTATGTAAAACTTTGTGATGTATTAAAGCAGGAAAATGTTTTTTATGCAGTTACAGGTTTTTTTATTGCTTATTTTGCTTTATTCACTTTCTTATTATACCCATACCCAGATTTAGTTCATCCTAATCCTGAAACAATAAATGCACTAAGTAATGATTATCCTAACTTTAAGTGGTTTATTAAAATAGTTGGAAAATGGAGTTACGCTTCATTTTATGCAATGTCAGAGCTTTGGGGTAGTATGATGCTGAGCTTGCTGTTTTGGCAGTTTGCTAACCAAATTACTAAAACAGAAGAAGCTAAACGCCATTATTCAATGTATGGTTTACTTGCTAATCTTGCTCTACCGGTAACAGCTCTTATACTTGGCTATTTTTTACATAAAGAAACTCAAATAGTTAGTGAGGATATAAAATTTATTCCTTTATTATTAATTATGATAATTAGTGGAATAATTATCATGTTATTATATAGATGGATGAATAAAAATGTTATAACTGATCCTGCTTTATATGATTCATCAGCTCATAAGGGAGGAAAAAAAAGCAAAGTTAAACTATCTCTTGACGAGAGTTTTAAAATGATTTTTACTTCCAAGTATCTAGGTCTTATTGCTTTATTAGTTTTAGCTTATGGTGTTTCAGTAAACCTTGTAGAAGGTGTATGGAAATCAAAGATTCAACAATTATACCCAACAAAAGAAGAATATACTATGTATATGGGGCAGTTCCAGCTATGGCAAGGTATTGCAGCTATATTATTTATGATCGTTGGTAGTAACATTTTAAGGAGAGTGTCTTGGTTTACTGCTGCTATGATTACACCTTTAATGATGTTAATTACAGGTATAGCTTTCTTTGCGTTCATTTTCTTTGATAATGTTATTGCTCAGCATCTTACAGGTATATTATCATCTGGTCCTTTAGCTGCAGCGGTAATGATTGGTATGATTCAAAATGTTTTAAGTAAGGCAACAAAATATTCCTTATTTGATGCTACTAAAAATATGGCTTATATTCCTCTTGATAAAGATTTAAGAACTAAAGGGCAAGCAGCAGTAGAAGTTATTGGTGGAAGATTTGGTAAATCAGGTGGTGGTATAATTCAATCAACTTTCTTTATGTTATTGCCTTCATTTACTTTTGTTAAAGCTACTCCTTACTTTGCTGGTGTATTCTTTATTATTGTATTATTATGGATATATGCAGTTAAATCTTTAAATACAGAATATCAAAGGCAAGTACAAACATCTTAACTATAGTTTAGTCTATTTATAGGCCATTAAGTGGCCTATAAATAGATATTAGCCATCTTTTGAAACTCTATTTCTATTAATAATTTGTACCTCGATTCAGTATATCTATTGTCCTTACTTTGTGGTTTTACATTACAAGTTTTCTTCAAATTCCATAACAAAAGTTAGTTTCGAAAGATGGTTATATCTTATTATTATGAAGAGGTTTAAGCTTATTTGTATGGAGAAAAAATAAATATTTAATATATTATTCTTTTATATTTGTATACTGAATTAAAGAAGAGATATTGGGGGAAGCATTTTTGGGGAAGAGGTTATTTTAGTACAACAAGTGGTAATATTACAGATGAAGTAATTAATGAGTATATAAATAACCATACAGAAGCTCATAAACCAACTT
>JAJIYR010000128.1 GCA_020881085.1 Rickettsia endosymbiont of Bryobia graminum
TTGGCTAATTAAGTAGTCCGTATATATATCAAGTAATTTTTCTTTCAATTCTTATTACCCAGATTGTATTTTATTCTCTCCTTTTTTATAGCAATTTCTCTCTTCTTTCAACCTTCACTGCGTAACATGAGTTAATAATAGATGCTAAACTTAGGAAAAATACGTGCCATGTATATGTTCTATTTGATTAATAATAAATAACCATACATACATAAATCAAAAAAGCTTAATAAGTCAATTCAAATTGTATATTTTTTATAGTGAGGAAAGTAAGATAAAAGGTATAATTAGAGTTAATTTGAAGGGTTATAAAGGTTATGGCGGAGAGGAGGGGATTCGAACCCCTGACACGTTGCCATGAACACGCTTTCCAGGCGAGCGCCTTAAACCACTCGGCCACCTCTCCATTTTGATGAAAGTTATAAGCTATACGTTAGTTAGTTTATTTAAATTTGCATAATATTCGCAATAATCTTTCACTGGGCAACTAATGCATTGCGGTGCTCGAGCTTTGCATATGTACCTCCCAAGCAATATTAGCCAATGGTGTGCATACTGCATCCATTTTAGGTCAATAAGGCTAAGCAATTCAGCTTCTACTTTTTCAGGAGTATTAGTTTTTGCTAAACCTAATCTTTTAGCAACCCTAAATACATGAGTATCAACTGCCATTGTAGGCTTTTCAAATAAACAGTTTAATACTACATTAGCTGTTTTTCGACCAACGCCTGGTAATTTTATGAGATCTTCAAAATTATCAGGAACTTTACTATGATACTTATCTACTAAAATATGACAAAGCGCAATAATATTTTTTGCTTTTGTTGAAAATAAACCTATTGACTTAATATAATTCTTTAATTTTATTTCCCCAAGTGCTAATATTTGTTCAGGAGAATTGTAGTTTTCAAATAACTGCTTTGTTGCTTTATTTACAGAAGCATCAGTTGCTTGAGCAGATAATACAACTGCTACTAATAAAGTAAAATTATTAATATATTGTAGTTCGGTTTGAGGAAAAGGGTTATTTTTACTTAAAGTTTTAAAAATTTTATTAACTATTTCAACTTGCATATTATAAAATTTAAGGATAAAAGGATGCATTATAATTTTTACCAGGTTTCTCTATGTTAGAAAATAGAAATTTTGATTTTATTGAAAATGAGATCAAAAATAATGATGTAGTTCTATTTATGAAAGGAACTGCAAAGATGCCTATGTGTGGGTTTTCAGCCACTGTAGTTACCATTTTAAAAAATCTAGGTGTCCAATTCAGTGATGTTAACGTCCTTGCCGATGCTAATTTACGAGAGGATATTAAAGCATTTAGTGATTGGCCGACAATACCTCAACTTTATATAAAAGGAGAATTTGTGGGTGGTTGCGATATAGTTCGTGAAATGTTTAACAGTGGTGAGCTAGTTTTATTATTAAAAAATAACAAAATACCCCATATTAATTTTTAATTTATAAGTTGATTTTTTTGTTTTATATAAATTAAAAGTTAAGTAAACTAAATCCAATCTATATCTTACAATCATTTATAAGGTTAACACCTAACAAGCAATTTATTATTGCGATAATAATAGTTGATATTGTTAATAATATAATATATTAACAATATTTAATAATTTTTTTATATAGGAGATATAATGGCAAGGAAAAATGAGTTTCTAGAAAAAATTGACCAATTTATTGGTGGAAAAATTTATTCTCTGAGGCTGGCTAAAGGTTATTCACGTCAGCAACTTGCAGAAGTAATAGGAGTAACTCATCAGCAACTACAAAAGTATGAAAAAGGGACAAATAGAATCTCAACAGGCAGGCTTATATTAATTGCTAAAGCTCTAGATAAAACTATCGACTATTTTTATGAAGGTTTAGATGAAGCAGATAGTGTTGAACCGGTTCTTACCCAGCATCAACGTATGTGTATTGAAGTATCCAGAAATTTTATGAAAATCCGTAATCCTGAGCATCAACAAGCAGTAAATGCATTAATACGTTCATTAATTAAAGAATCTGCAGGATCCAACTAATTTTTGTTTTCTAAATAAGTATTAGTTAAATTAATATAGTTTTGGCTATTATCTATCATAACATCTAAGTCTTTATTTGTTAAATATCTAACAAATTTAGCTGGGGAGCCCATCCATAGTTCTTTTGATTTAATAATTTGATTAGAAGTTACTAGGCTCCCAGCCGCAACAAAGCCATATTCTTCTATTACAGAATAATCCATAATAGTAGCTCTCATACCTATAAAAGCATTATCATGAATTGTACACGCATGAATAAGACAGGCATGACCAACGGTCACATTATTGCCTATTAATGCAGGACCATTAAACCTTGAAGTATGAATAATTGTTCCATCTTGAATATTGGTGTTATTACCTATCTTAATTGGAGCAACGTCGCCCCTTAAAACGCAATTAAACCATATACTAGAGTTTTTTCCTATTGTTACATCCCCTATTATAGAAGAATGATCCGCTATATAAGCTTCCTTATCAATATTAGGGTAAATATTTTTATAAGGCAGTAACTTAAAAATCATGAGTTAGAATCAATCCAAGATATATTGCCATCCTTACGATAATATACTACATTTATTCTATCAGTTTTGATGTTTTGAAACATGAGGGCAGGTAAATTTTCTAAATCCATTTTCATTACTGCTTCACTTACTGATAATTTTAGTATCTCTGTAGGTTTCTCTGCTATGATTGTTGGATTATCTTCTACTAGATTATTATCATCTTCCTCGTGTTGATTAGGAGTAATAACATATTTTATTGCTTGCGGTAGAATCTCAGAAATTTTAATTTTTGCATGGCGATCTTTAAGTTTAGATTTATATTTTCTAAATTGTGATTCAAGTCGTGAGAGGGCAATATCAAATGATGAATATAGATCATTTGATACCGAGTTAGCTTTTAGCACTATATGTCTACCACTTCCATCATTTACTATAATATCACATACATACTGAGAAGATGCTTGTTTTACAAAATGAATATGAGCGCTGATTGCTTTGTTAAAATATTTCTCTGTAACTTGTAAAATACGGTTTTTTACATAATTGTTTAGAGATTCTCCAACAGAAATATGTTGACCTGTAATTGATATTTGCATAATACTCTCTCAGTTTAAATTAGCTTGAGCCTAGATAATTATTTATCCATAGCAGGTATTAAATTAGGTTTATAAACTCGCAAATGTCAATTTAGGATAAGATATCTTATCCTAAATTGGGTAAAATATAGAACTAACTTATTATTATCCTAAATTCAAGCAATATTCTAACTTTTATAGACTATTCCTTAAAATAATAATAACCATTCCATCTACAAAGCTAGAAATCCTCCATAAAAAAACTCAAAATAAAGCATGTCTTTATAAATATAATTTATTATTAGTGATAATGATATCTGAACATAAATATAAATTATTATTTTTTCTTTAATCTAGGATGTATAGCAAAACCATAGGAAGTAGGTACATTATATGTTAATATAATATGGTATAAAATAAAAGTAATCCCCGCCGCAAGCAGCGGGGTATTTTAGAAGAAAGCTAGCTGATGATCCTCATGCAGTTTCTTATATTCCATGCCTTGGTTTTTTACGTATTTGCCTATCATATTCTCATTTCCATGCTTACCTACCGTACTCGTAAAATATCCATCAGTCCTACATTCTCTACCCCATAATTGTTACTTTACCTGTTGACACTGTATAAATATTTGCAGCGCTGTAACACTTTTAATTGTTGTTACTCATTTTGTTACGCTATAGTTTGATACAGATTGTACTAAAAAATGGACATGATCTTGATCAACCCCTATCTAAAAATTTTATTTGATAATTTTTACACAGGTATTTTTGTACTTCATATCGATGCTTTCTTACTATCTATTACTCCCTACTTTACTCCTATAACACATATTCCTTGGGTATCATTATC
>JAJIYR010000129.1 GCA_020881085.1 Rickettsia endosymbiont of Bryobia graminum
ATGCGTCCGTCTCGTTCTGTCTTATGACGTTCCTTCAACTTCTCTCTTTGTTCTTCTGTCAATACATTCTTACTCACAATGTCCTAAACTCTACAATAGCTCTCCTATCTTTGCAACCCTTCATTTACGAACAGTATACCAATGATTGGCACAAACCTTTTCCATTTGATAAAACAGAAATTATTGAACCACATTTTGAAGTAAATTTTAAACAAAGATTCAAAAATCAACTACCAGATATATTTTATAAAACCTTTAAATCCTATGATACAAAACCTATTAAGTTTATTGTTTATCAAAATTCTTTATGGCGTCAATTTCATGCCTTTGATAAAGATTTTATAAGGTCTATTCCAACTAGCTGCGATAAACAAACTATAGAAGCTATAAAAAAGCTAAATTTAAGTTCTATATTAGATCGCCGAGATCAAATTTTAAAATATTGTATAAGTAAGTAATTATAATTTTATTATCTCAGCTCTCTTAGATAAATTTTCTATACCATTTAAATCCGTTGCAGTAACCCATATCTGCAAACCTACATTTAAGAAATATTCTATCAAATACTCTCGTCTTTTGTTGTCAAGATGAACAAAAACCTCATCTAATAACAAAATTGGCATAGCAATATTCGCTTTAAGGGAATAATTAACTTGAGCAAGGATTATGGCAATTAACATAGATTTTTGTTCACCTGTAGAACAAAATTTAGCTATTGCATTTTTTTCTTTATGGGTAACTATAAAGTCACTTTTATGCACCCCAAAATTAGTACGATTAGATATTTTATCATGACTTCTATAAGCTAATAGTTGCCCTTTGATAAAATCTATATTATTATTACTAATATTATCCTCAACGAGACCATCAACTGATAGAATAGCTTTAGGAAAATTATTATCTAGATCTTCAATAACTTGATTTATCTCTTCTATAATCTTTAATCTATTCATTATAATTTCAACTGACAATTCAGCAATTTTTTCTTCTATAACTCCAAGCCAATTTATATCAATTTTATCTTGCTCTAAGAGTTTAATTCTTTCATGCAAATAATATTCATATTTAGAAACCATTTTTGCATGATCTGGAATAAAATTATATACTATTCTATCTAACAACTTCCTCCTCTCACTTAAGCCAGAAAAAAATATTCCATCCATTTGAGGAGTAAGCCAAATCATTGATGAAAATTTACTTAGCTCATTATTAGGTATTTTACTACCGTTAAATTCTGAAAAACGTCTATTAGCATCACGTTTTATAGTTGTTATAATTTCAGCTAACCCTAATTTGCTTTCTAATAACCCATAGGCTGAGCAATAATTCTCCTCCCTTTTACAAACTTCATCTAATTTTGTAGAACGTAACCCTTTACCAGGGTAAAAAAACGATATTGCTTCTAATATATTAGTTTTTCCACTACCGTTATCCCCTATAATTATAACAGAATTATTACCAACGCTAATTTCAAAATCCTGAAAACTACGATAGTTTAATAATTTTAATTTTTGTAGATAAACACTAGACATATTATTGATTTAAATTTATATACTTCTACCACTTTTAAAATTTTTATGAGCTTTTTCTAATTTCCGCAAAAATTCTGGAGAGTATTTCTTTAAATCCCCTTTAGATCGAGCTTCATAAAGACTAGCTAAGTCCAGCCCACCTTTAATATAATTATTAGCAAAATTTTCTTTCTTTGTTTCTCCAGCAATTCTTTTAGGGTTCATGAATTTATATATTTCATATATAGCAAGATTTTTTATGATTCTTTTAGCATCTTTATTTAATTAAGTATTGAGTTGATTCTTGAATCAATTTAGAACGATGATACATTAAATAACTGCTTATCTCATTAATATTTTTAGCAATTAGTTGCTCATCTATGTTAATAGGTAATTTTTTACTATTAAATTTACCTAAATATTTCTTTATTATAATTATGATTTGGGTTTGTAATTTTGTAAGATCCAATGTTTGTTCATCAAGACGAGCTAATATATCTTCTATCTCGTGGTTAAAAGAATTATCTGTATTTAACTCATCAAGTATTTTTATTGCTATTTCAGATTCAAGATCATTATCTATATTAATACCAGATAATATATCTTTAACCTGTTCTTTTAGCTCTTGTAAATTCTTAGGTTTTTTATTTCCTGATACCATAACCGCTCTCGTAAATTATATAACCTATCTTAAGAGAAAATAACTTCTATGATAAAAATATTATAACAAAGTTGGTTTAAAAAGATTATTACTATAAAACAATATATAACTAATTTTTGTTTAGAAATAAATAATAATATATTTCTTTATTAGATCATAAAATGTTATCTGCATATCAAAGCCAGGCAACATAATTTGTTTCAAAAACATCTTGCCATATAAATAAAAATTAATATACTGCCTCATGCATAGCCGTTCTTCCCGGCGAGTAAAGAAAATAGTCGTTTATATATTTTTTACTAATTAAATCTAATGCAATAAATCAAAACTATTTAAAAGGATTATATGACATATAACGGAGAAAGAATTTTAAAGGCACGTCATGTTAAGGGCACAAATAATGTTAAATTAACTAATAACGAATTACAACAAATTCTAGATATACTGAATTAACTTGAAGAGTTGGAGAAATGGTTAACGGTAATAGTTTGGAAATTATCGTTTATTAAGGTACGTAACCTATCTTTATAATTGCCGATGTTGCTGAAAAATTTGTTTATTGCTTCTGAAAATTGTTC
>JAJIYR010000130.1 GCA_020881085.1 Rickettsia endosymbiont of Bryobia graminum
CCACCCCATAATTGTTTCTTTACCTGTGGACACTGTCTAAATATTTGACGAGCTGTAACACTTTTAATTGTTGTTACTATTTTTGTTACGCTATAGGTTGGTACAGATTGTACTAAAAAATGGACATGATCTTCATCAACCCCTATCTAAAAATTTTATTTGATAATTTTTATGGTGATATATTTGTACTAAATACAGATGGTTACTTACAATCTATTAATACTTAGATTACTTCTAAACTACCTTTATAAATGAAAGTTAATGATCCAAGAAATATACTAAATGTCAATAAAGCAACGAAGGAAGAAGTAGATTTTATTGATATTACTTCAAAAAATCCAGTTTATGAAAATTTAGTAAATGAACCAAATAATGGTATATTAAATTTAAAACATATTACTTGGGTATCATTATCAAGTTTAGGGAAATGGGAAGATTTAGTTAATAGACTAGCCACCGGATATTATCAGGTAATTAATCAACCTCTGCCAGAGGCTTTTAAATTTATAAAAGAATCAGCCGAAAATAAAGATAATGATGAGGAAAAAATTAACATTGTTACTTCTGCGCTAAATGAAAAAATTCAGTATATGGGCGATTGGAGAACGGTAGAAGGACGTTATTTTCCAAGAGATTTAGAAAAGATTGCTAGTTCACAAATTGGAGATTGCAAAGATTTTACTGTAAGTACAGCCTCAATTTTGCAAGCACTTGATTATAAGGTTCAACCTATTTTAGTAATGAGAGGAGTATATAATATTTCCAATCCTGATGCGTTACCTTTTATTGGTAATTTTAATCATGTGATGTTAAAAGTCACCAATAAGAATAAGAAAGTATATTGGATTGATCCAACTAATATGATAAGTATGGCTGGAGGTATTCTTCCAGATGTTGCTGATAAAATTGCTTTGGTATTAGATAATCAAGAGCCAGGATATACAAAAATTTCAGCTATAGAAGCAAATAATGCAAAAATGATAATTAATAGAGAATTATCTATACAGAATAATATTGTAGATGAAGATGGTAAGATAACTTTACAAAAAGAGGTAGCATTGAATTTAGCAGGCGCAGGATTACATTATTCTAATGCTCAGTTGAAAGATCTTACTTTTAGAATGATTAGTGTAACTCATCTTAATGAAGAAGAAAAAAAATTATTGGAGTTACCAGATCTTACTTCTCGTATTGTAAAAGATCTTAAGATTACTTATGCATTTCAACAAAAAAATCAGATTTTCAAAACAAACTTAGGATCAGCTATCCCTTTGGGATCTAATGTTTTGTTTAAAGATATTACAGATACTGTGCCAGATCAGCTGTCAGATATTTTTATAGGTATGCCAGGAACAACAGAAAAACATACTATAATAAAGGATATAGAAGTTAAAAATTGTAATAAATTGAATCTTGAAATAAAATCACCATGGGTTTATATAAATAGATCATGTAAATATCAAAATAATAGTACAGAATTTATCGATATTATATCAACAAAAAAGAGCTTTATTACTAACGAAGAACTAAAAACTAAAGAATACAAGAACTTAAAAAATAACTTAGAGAATAATTTTGAAGGAGCTTCTATAATAATTAATAATGAAATAATTAAATAAGTAGTGTTATGGGAATGAGTTTTAGTCACTTATTAGTGATATTATTGATAGTTTTACTGTTATTCGGCGCTGGTAAATTACCTCAGGTTATGTCAGATTTAGCCAAAGGGCTTAAAGCCTTTAAAGATGGTATGAAAGATAGTGATACAGATAAAAAGAATGATTAATTAAATGGCTTCGATGTTTGTTATGTATAATAGAGTTAGATAAAACATGTAAAGTTATAGATGGGGAATAATGACAGGTTATAGAAAGTTAGAAGAATTTAATACAGATAAAGGAGAGGTATCTGGAGGAGCAACGGGGAGTAAGAAAGTCAAAGGTAATGATAATCAGGATTACCAGTTTAAGCCTTCAATACATCATGCTTCAATATTTAGGAAAGCTCGAACAGGAAATTTAATGAACCAACCTGACACGGAGTTGTTTGTTGAATTGATTGCATCTAGGGTAGGTGTAAGATAGTATTAAAATCAGATGATGCTCCAGAATTAGTTCCAGAGGTACAATTAGTATTTGACTCTAAAAAGAAAGACATGGCAATTGTCTCACGTTACTTACAAAATGTTGAAGGAACTTTAGAAGATTATACTTTTAGCAATAAAGGTTCTGGTGATGAAAATAGTACAAAGAAAATGGAGTACATTAGAGAAGATATAGCTAATGCTCTTGCGCTATCAGCGTTAAGTGGAGATCATGACGTTAATGCTGGTAATATGTTTGTTATTAAAGATTCACAGAAAAATCTTAGAATAGCTAGGATTGATCTAGGGCGTGTGATCAATTGAGCCAAATTACCGTGGCAGCCATATAAATAGCCCCCAAAAAGTTTTGAGAGGTTGAGGGTTTCCGAAAGTTTTTGTAAGTTGTAAAAGTAGTTAAGGATAATATTAATTAAAACAACTTACATGAGGCTAATATGAAGAATAAAATAAAAGTAACATATCCATCTATAGAAAAAGCTGTATCAGAAATATTATCACAAAGTGCCCCATCTGAAATATTGGGCAAATGAGGGATGTTCGAAGAATTAAAAAAACGGTTAGGGAATAAGATCCTAGAGCAAGAAATGGAGTCGCATATAGGATATGAGAAGCATTCTAAGACTGAGAAAGAGTCAGATAATAGGCGGAATGGTAAT
>JAJIYR010000131.1 GCA_020881085.1 Rickettsia endosymbiont of Bryobia graminum
ATAAGTAAATAGGACTTATTTTATAGGATGACTATGACAGAATATGAGAAAGGGAAACATACGGTATATTCTCAACCACTACCGGCTGAGAGCCGATAGTGGTTGAGTATCCTCGAGTGTATCACGTAATAGAAGTTACTGATGGAATAGAAATATTTATACAGTAAATACAGAAATTCTTTCTTTTTTTAATTATAACATATAACATATCAATTATTAGATTTTTTGATATAGTCAGTTAATATGAATTATCTATTTAATTATTTTTTGCTACCTAATTAATTATAAGTTTTGTTAGTTATTGATAATATAGAATTCATTTAATAGATTAAAAAATCTAGAATATATGTAGCCTAATTTAAAAATATTTATGAAAAAATTTAGTGTTAATTGTGATTTTAATGGGCAAGTGGCTCCTTTTACTATATATATAGGGCAACCAGAACCAGGGCATCATCCTTTACATTTTCAAGCATGGTTTGTATCAGAACAACGTGGTGGTACAATACCTGCAGAAGTAATGGATGCTGTAGCAAAATTGCAGGAGCTTGCTAAGAAAAATAAAGTACTGCTTGAAGAATTATGCGTTTATGCACTTGGTTCAGCTCAAGAAGAGGATGAAAATGCTTCTCAGAATACTACAGAAGAAGTTGACGATAATAGTGACTCGCCTGAGTAATAATATAGAAGATGATAATGAAATTAAATAATATTGAGATTAAATAGAGGGACAAAATGAAACAATATAGTGATTTTGCTAAAATTATTCATCGAGAAGGTTATATATTCATTGTAAGTTTTGCTGCAATTACTTTTTTGTTAGCCACTTTTAGCTCTACTCTAGGATATATAGGGTTTATTGCAACAATTTGGTGTGCATATTTTTTTAGGAATCCAGATCGATTTACTCCTATAAATGATGATTTAATAATTAGTCCAGCGGATGGGATGGTCCAAAAAATTACTGAAGCAGTACCACCTGTTGAGCTTGGGATGGGTGATCAAGAAATGATCAGAGTTAGTATTTTCCTAAATATTTTTAATGTTCACGTAAATAGAATACCAGCAAATGGTAAAATTCTTTCTCTGCATTATAATCCTGGAAAGTTTTTTAATGCTTCTCTTGATAAAGCTAGTATTTATAATGAACGTCAGTCAGTTTTGATGGAAACAAATAGTGGTCATAAAGTAGCCTTCGTTCAAATAGCCGGGTTAATAGCTAGAAGGATATTATGTGATTTAGAAGAAGGATCAGAAGTAAGAGTTGGTGATAGATACGGTATTATACGTTTTGGTAGTAGAGCAGATATTTACTTACCTTTGAAAACAGCTTTATGTGTTACTGAAGGTCAAACTGCTATTGGTGGTGAAACTATTATTGCTGATTTTAAAACTAAAAAGACGTCTGAGCTTAAATTTGAAAGAAGGTAATTAGCAGTATTTTATTCAAGGTAGTAATGTCATGCTAAAATAATGAAGCTACCTTAATACTTATCCTATATACAAAAATAAATTTACCAATTATTATATCAAGTTCAATATTAGGTATAAATTGATAAAAATACGTAAAGTGAAAATAAAAAAACCAATTCCATTTATTAAATTAATACCCAATTTTATTACTTTATTAGGTCTAGTAGCTGGGATGAGTGCTATTAGATTTGGTTTAGACGGTAGATGGGAAAAGGCGATATATTGTGTATTAATTGCTGCAGTACTTGATGGTATAGATGGTAGGATAGCAAGAATGTTAAATGCTACTAGTCCATTTGGCGCAGAATTAGATTCATTATGTGATTTTGCAAATTTTGGGGTAATTCCAGCTTTACTTGTGTATTTATGGTCATTTCAGCAATATGAATATAAAATTCTTTCATGGGGATGTATATTATTATTTATTGTTTGTATGGCATTAAGATTGGCAAGATTCAATACCACTATCTTTCAAGAAGTTGGTAGTAATAAAAAAATTGATAATTTCTTTACTGGCGTACCTGCTCCTTGTGGTGCTTTGCTTGGGCTTGTACCCATGATTTTAGATTTTGAAATGGGAAGCCTATTGGGTGTTAACTTCCGTTCTCATACTATAATAATAGATTTATATATTATTATAGTTGCTTTTTTACTTACTAGTAGATTACCAACTTTTTCAACAAAAAATATTAATATTAGGCCTGAATATCTATCATTAGTAATGGTTGCTTTTACGGTAATTATTATAAGTCTTATAATATACCCGTGGTATTTACTTCCTGCATCTGCATTAGTATATATGTTTTCCATACCAGTCTGCTACTTTATTAATAAAAAATTTAACTAGTTTTGAATATGTATAAACTATATGAGAAATATAAAAACCATCCTTATTATAAGTATGGTTTAACTTTAGTTGATTATCCAGCTGATGGTTCAAACCTCCACCTTCAGGTGGAGGTTTGAACCATCAGCTGGATAATCAACTGATAATGCTTATATTGATGCTGATATATCTAATGTTAGCTCTGAAATTGACGGTGTAATAGTTAATGTTCATGTTCTAGAGAATACAAGAGTAAAGGAAGGAGATCTTATAGCGGAAATTGATGATCGGGATTATAAGGCTCGACTTAGCTCAATTGAGGCATCTATTAATGCATCTATTAGTAATATAGAAATTCTTAAGCAAAAGATACTGATAGGAGAAATGACTTTAGCACAAAGTAAAGAAGCTTTAGCTTTTGCAGGTACTAATTTTGAAACTAATACATCTGATTACAAGAGAACTACTGAGCTAAACCGAGAAAATTTTGCTAGCAAAAAGCTACTTGATAATTCTAAAGTTAGCTTTACTAAAGCAAAAACTGATTTTAATCAAGCAAAATTAAACTTACAAATTGCTGAAAAGAATTTACAGCTTCTTACTATAGAAAAAACTGCTGAAGAAGAAAAATTAAATGGATTACTACAAGATAAAAATATTGTTGCAAGAAGCCTAGTGAACACAAAAATTGTTTCTCCAATTAATGGAGTATTAGCAAATACTAGCTTGCAGATAGGTAATTTTATTAATCCAGGAAGAGTATTATTTTTTGTTGTCCAAGATAAAATGTATGTAAGAGCTAATTTCAAAGAAACACAAGTTGCTGAATTTGCACCAAATCAAAAGGTCAAATTGCAATTTGATTCTATGCCAAATAAGGTTATTTATGGAAGGATTCGTAATCTTTCACCTGCTACAGGATCAAAATTTAGTTTGATTCCTCCAGATAATGCAACTGGTAATTTTACTAAAATAGTTCAACGTGTTCCTGTATTAATTGATTTTGACTTACCAGAAGGAGTTAATAAAGCTAATTTAGTTCCTGGTATGTCTGTAGTAGTATCAGTTAGAACAGATCAGAAAATGAAAAAATATGACGCAAACTCCTGAATATAGTAATTTAACTATTAAGCAGTATATTGCATTTTTTGCAATGATAGTAGGGATGTTTATGGCTGTACTAGATATACAGATTGTTGCTAGTTCATTATCTGTTATAGCAGCTGGCCTTTCTGCCTCTAGTGATGAATTATCTTGGGTCCAAACATCTTATTTGATGGCTGAAGTAATTATAATACCAATTACTGGTTTTACAGCTAGACTTCTTTCTACTAGAATCTCTTATTTTATTGCTGCATTGGGCTTTACTATTATGAGTATTTGTTGTTCGCTTGCCAGCAATATTGAAGCTATGATCCTATTTAGAGCATTACAAGGATTTTTCGGTGGAGCAATCATTCCTACAGTATTTAGTACTATATATATAATCTTTCCACCTGCAAAACGTCCGCTAATTACTGTAATAGTAGGTCTAGTTGTAACAGTTGCCCCAACGCTTGGTCCAACATTAGGGGGGGGGGTATATTACAGAGTATTTGTCTTGGCATTTTATGTTTTTATTGAATGTGATACCAGGTATTTTTGTTTGCACAGTAATTTATCTATATGGTGATTTTGATAAGCCAAATTATGATTTAATTAAGAATTTTGATTTTATAGGTATTGGCTTATTAGCTATAACTCTTGGTTGTTTACAGTATGTGTTAGAAGAAGGTAGCAAGAAAGGTTGGTTAGATGATACCACAATATTATTATTAGTGATTATAGTTGTTATTGGTTTTATTGCCTTAATAATTAGAGAAATAACTTTTGTTAATCCAATTTTAGATTTATCAACTTTTGCTAATAAAAATTTTACATTTGGTTGTGCCTATTCTTTTGTAATAGGTATAGGATTGTACGGAGCCGTATATTTATTACCATTGTTTTTATTTACTGTAGCTGGCTTTGATACTGTACAAATCGGTTTCACTATGATGGTTACAGGTGCTTCACAATTTTGTTCTGCTCCTATAGCGGGAAGAATGCTTGGTTCAGGAATAGATTTAAGGATTATGCTGGCTATGGGGCTGAGCCTATTTAGTTTTGGTTGTTATCTAAATAGTTTCTTGACGGTAGATTCTAAGTTTTATGAATTTGTTTTGCCACAGTTTTGTAGGGGGCTTCTTTAATGTTTTGCTTTTTACCAACCAATAATATTGCTCTTGGAGCTATGAGTAGAGACAAGGTTGGTAACGCTAGTGGTTTATATAATCTTACTCGTAATCTTGGAGGAGCTGTTGGACTCGCAATTATTAATACCATTCTTACGGATAATACTAGAATTTTTAGCCAATATATTAATGAAAATATTCGCTCTACCTCTGCTTATGCTTTAATGAAACTAGAGTTTTTTAGTAATCTATTAGATGGAAAAGTTGTGGATCCAGAAAAAGCTGCATATTTTTTATTGGCAACAAACATTAATAAGCAGGCATTTGTTATTGCAATAAATAATGTCTTTGGTTCGATAAGTTTATTATTTTTTATCATGATGATGCTACTGCCTTTCTTATCAAATATTAATGCTAAAAGTGATGAGATAAATGCGCACTAAAATTTTTACTTTAGTTACTTTATCATTATTATTGCTTGGGCTTATGGCAGCTCCTAGCGGGATTTTAGAATTAATATATTTAGTAGTGACACCGATAATAGCTTATCTTTTTGCAAGTAAGTTTAATTTGGTACCAAAAAATATTTATATAAATTATCGTTCTATTAGCTATTTTATTTGGCTAATAAAAGAAATGTTAATGTCTAGTTTGGTAGTAATAAAAATTATCTGGAGCAAAGATCTTAACTTAAAACCAGTATTTGAACATATAGAGCATCATCAAGAAAATGATGCAAATATTACATTATACGCTAACTCAATTACTCTGACTCCAGGTACTGTAACAGTTGATATTTCTAATAATACATTTTTAGTGCATGCTTTAGATCAATCATCAATTGATGATTTAAATATCAATGATAATGATTCTATGGCAAAAAGAGTAAAAAGCATTTTATAAAGCCTAAGTTTTGTGAATTAAATATTAATAATCCAAATTTTATTCATAAAACCTAGAAAAATAATTGTTTTTTCAATTTTAAATTATATATAAATGATGTAGAGCCATATTTAATTTTGACTCAGATTAAAAAGGAAGAAGATAAATGAAAGATTTTAAACAAAGTAGTTTTCTGTTTGGTGGTAATGCTGTTTTTATAGAGGAGCTATATCAGCAATATTTATTAGATAAAGATTCTGTTGATGAAACTTGGCAAAATTATTTTCAGAATATTAAAGATAATAGCGATCAAAAACAAGTTAATAAGACTGCAGCCAAGATTATTATTAAATCTGATAAAGTAATTTCTAATAATATTATTGAATCTTCTAGAACAGCTGATAGCTTAAAAGCTAAAGAAATGATAGCTGCCTATCGTAAATATGGTCATTATTTAGTGAAGCTTGATCCATTAGGTCTTGAAATAAATAAAACAAAAAATGATTTAGAGATGAATATTGAAAATTTTGGTTTTAACGAAGATCAAGAAGATAATATTATCGATATTAATGATGAATCTTTAGGAGTAAAGAGCTGTAGTGTAAACCAATTAGTACAATTGCTTGATTTGGTATATACTAAAAGTATTGCAATAGAGTTTGATCACATAGTAAATAAAGCAGAAAGATCTTGGTTATTTCAACAAATAGAAAACCAAGATGATATTTCTTTATTAAAGGATAAAAAAAAGATTCTCCAAGATTTAGTAGAAGTAGAAGGTTTTGAACAATATTTACATATAAAATTTCCTGGTGCAAAACGTTTTTCAGTAGAGGGTGGAGATGCTACGGTGGTTGCTATAGATAAAGCAATAGATATAGCTATAGATTATGGTATTGAAGATGCAGTAATAGGTATGGCTCACCGTGGTAGGTTAAGTACCTTAGCTAAGGTAATGTCTAAACCTTATAAAGCTATTATGTCTGGTTTTATGATAGGTAGTTCATTTCCTGATGACTTAGGTATTTCTGGTGATGTAAAATATCATATTGGTTATTCATCAGATAGAGTGAAGGATAAATCATCAATACATCTTTCTATGGCATTTAATCCTTCTCATTTGGAGGCAGTCAACCCAGTCGTTGCCGGGAAAGTACGAGCAAAACAAGATCAAGTGAAAGATCTTAAGCGTAAGAAAGCAGTGGGTATTTTAGTGCATGGAGATAGTGCGTTTTGTGGGCAGGGCGTAGTTGCTGAGAGCCTATCTATGTCTGAGTTAAAAGCCTATCATGTAGGTGGAATTATTCATTTTGTTATAAATAACCAAGTTGGTTTTACAGCTAATAGTATGGATACTAGAGTAAGTAGATATTCTACTGAATTTGCTAAGATTATTAATATTCCAATTATGCATGTTAATGGTGATGATATTGAATTAGTATTAAAAGCTACTAATATTGCTATGAATTACAGGCAAAAATTTTCTAAAGATGTAGTTGTAGAAATAATATGTTATCGTAAATATGGTCATAATGAAGGTGATGAGCCAATGTATACTCAAGCACCTATGTATAATATTATTAAAAATAAGCCAACCCCAGCTACTATTTATGCTGATAAATTATTGAGTAATTCAGTAATTGAGCAAAATTATTTAGCCACTTTAAAAGAACAATTTAAAGCTAAATTAGATAAAGAATATGATCAAGCTAAGAATTATCAATCGGGACCACAATATTTAGAAAAATTATGGGCTGGCTATAAGAGATTTAGTTCGAGTGTAGCCATTACTGGTGTAGATAAAAATATTTTAAAAGATTTGGGTATAAAGCTTTGTCAAATACCAAAAGATTTTTCTTTAAATAGTAAGCTTGTAAAATTATTTAAGGAAAGAGAAGATAGCTTAAAGCAGAATAAAGCCGTTGATTGGGCAACTGCTGAGCAATTAGCATTTGCTAGTCTATTAAATTCTGGTATTAATATCCGCTTTACTGGTCAGGATTCTGGGCGGGGTACTTTCTCTCATCGTCATAGTGTATTACATAGTCAAGTAGATAATAGTTCTTATACTCCTCTAAATAATATATCTGAAGGTCAAGGATATTTTGAAATAGCTGACAGTAATTTGTCAGAATATGCAGTACTTGGTTTTGAGTTTGGTTATTCATTGGTTGACCCAAAAAATTTAGTAATTTGGGAGGCTCAATTTGGTGATTTTTCTAATGGCGCCCAGATTATCTTCGATCAATTTATTTCAGCTTGTGAAGATAAATGGCTTAGAATGAGTGGAGTAGTTGTGCTATTGCCACATGCTTACGAAGGACAGGGATCTGAGCATAGTTCTGCAAGGTTAGAAAGATTTTTACAGCTTGCTGCTATCAATAATATTCAAGTAGCATATCCAACAACTCCAGCGTCATTATTTCATTTATTACGTCGCCAAATTTGTAGTGATAGCCGCAAACCATTGATAGTTATGTCGCCAAAATCTTTATTGAGACATAAGATGGTCACATCAAGTTTTGCAGAGTTAGATAAAAATACTAGTTTTATTCCGGTGTTAGATGAAATTGATAATAAAATAGATGTTAAACAAGTTACTCGTGTTATATTATGTAGTGGTAAAGTATATTATGATTTATTGGACATGAGATTAGAAAAAAATATTTCCAATATTGTTATTATTCGCCTTGAGCAACTATACCCATTTGAACAAGATTTTATTACTAAAATACTAAGTAAATATAGTGAAGTGGAAGAATTTTTTTGGTGTCAAGAAGAACCAAAAAATATGGGGGCATGGGGCTTTGTTCAAGACCGTTTAAATGATTGTTTAAAAGCTACTAGCATTAATGGTCGCTTTAAGTATGTAGGAAGAAAGGAATCTGCTTCTCCGGCTACTGGCTCTCCTTACGTACATAGTAAAGAGCAGAAAAAATTGCTTGAGGAAGCTATTATTTAATGATTTTGCAAATTGGTTCCACAAAACTATGAAGAATTCGTGCTTACGTAGTTTATCTACGCTGCGTTTTCTCATCTCTTGTTTTACGCTCCAATTCACAGGATCATTAAATAACTATAACAGTATAGTAAATTAAATAACTCATGTTACGCAGTGAAGGTTGAAAGAAGAGAGAAATTGCTATAAAAAAGGAGAGAATAAAATACAATCTGGGTAATAAGAATTGAAAGAAAAATTACTTGATATATATACGGACTACTTAATTAGCCAAAATA
>JAJIYR010000132.1 GCA_020881085.1 Rickettsia endosymbiont of Bryobia graminum
ATAAGCTTTAGCTTAAACTCTACGGCACTTCTAGTGCCTACCATCAACCTACCGGCTCTCAGCCGGTAGTGGTTGAGTTTTACGTCTTCTGGATCCTTACCTACGTAAGAATGACATCGATAGTGAGAAAATGACATAAAAAATCTCCATGAATAAACTTGTCAATGTTAATGATTTGCATAAATAAAGAAAGAAGATAATAAGGAAGAAATGATAAAATTATCTGTCACAACAACAGCTAAAGAGTCCAGAGCAAAAAAAGAAAAGCCAGTTTTGCTATTTATTCCCTACAGATGTCATTGGGATAGTAATACTATTATCACTAAAAATAATGAGTTATTGCAGATAATAAAAGTCGGAGGGTTTTCCTTTGAAACAGCAGATGATGAAGATTTGGATATTAAAAAAAATATTAGAAATGCTTTATTTAAGAATATGTCATCTGGAAATATTGTCATGTATTTCCATACTATTAGAAGACGTAAACCAGTATTCTTTGAAGGGCAGGAACATAGTATAGACCCAACTATAAAAGTTCCAAATGATTTTACATCCTACTTAGCAAATGAATGGCATAAAAAGCATGCAGGGGCTCAATCATTTTTTAATGAGTTATATGTTAGTATTCTTTATAAGCCTGATAAAGCAGGTGCTGCTGCAATTGAATATTTTCTCAAGCTATTAAGACAAAAGTCAGACAAATCAGCTTGGGGAAATGATATGAAAGAAATGTATGAAAGCTTACTGGAAATGTCATCAAGGGTTATTAATACGTTTCGTAGTTATGGCGCTACTTTATTAGGCGTAAAGAAGTCTAAAAGTGGATATTACTGTGAAATGTTAGAATTTTTGGGCACATTAGTAAATTGTGGTTCTTCAATGCCAATGGTTGTTCCAAGGAATACTATTGATCAATATATTTCAACTCATAGATTATTTTTTGGTTCAAGATCTATAGAAGCACGTGGTCCAACTGGTAAAAGATATGCTGGTATAATTAGTGTTCAAGAATATGCTCCTCACACATCAGCTGGAATCTTTGATAGTTTTTTACAAATGCCTTTTGAGTTTATCATGACTCAAAGTTTTATGTTTGCTAATAGAACTATTGCTGTCCAAAGCATGCAACTTCAACAAAATCAAATGATTCAATCAGGTGATAAGGCTGTATCACAAATTGCAGAAATCTCTCAGGCTTTAGATATGGCTACTAGTGGTGAGATTGGTTTTGGCAATCATCATTTTTCTTTATTATGTTGTGATAGTAATTTGAAGACCTTAGAAGACACTTTATCTATGGCATCTGTTGAATTGTCAAATTGTGGTATTCAGCCTGTTAGAGAAAAAATTAATATGGAGCCAAGCTATTGGGGGCAGCTTCCGGGAAATATGGATTATATAGTTAGGGGTTGTACTATAAATACTTTAAATTTAGCTAGTTTTGCTTCTATGCATAATTATCCAATGGGTAAAGTATCTAATAATCATTGGGGAGAGTATGTTACAGTTCTTGATACTACCTCGGGAACGCCTTTCTATTTTAACTTCCATGTTAGGGATGTTGGTCATAGTCTAATAATCGGCCCAACTGGAGCTGGTAAAACAGTTCTAATGAATTTCTTGTGTGCTCAAGCACAAAAATTTAAACCTAGAATGTTCTTCTTTGATAAGGATTGTGGAGCTGAGATATTTATTAGAGCCCTTGGTGGAGTTTATACAGTAATTGACCCAGGAGGAGGGTGCGGTTTTAATCCTCTACAGCTTGATGATACCTCAGAAAATAGAACATTTATATTAGAATGGCTTAAAGTATTGGTATCTTCTAATGGTGAAAGAGTTACATTTGAAGATAATAGAATTCTTTCGCAAGCAGTAAGTGGAAATTTCAGGTTAGAAAAGAAAGATAGAAGGTTAAAAAATGTTATAGCCTTTTTAGGGATAGATGGTCCTGGAAGCCTAGTAGGTAGAATTTCTATGTGGGTTGGTAATGGTTCGCATGCTAAAGTATTTGATAATGAAGTTGATAAAATTGACTTAAATAAAGCTAGGATATTTGGATTTGATATGACTGAATTACTAAAAGATCCAATCAGTTTAGCTCCTGTACTATTATATATTTTTCATAGAATCAATATTTCTTTAGATGGTCAAAGAACAATGATAGTGCTTGATGAAGCTTGGGCATTAATTGATAATCCAATCTTTGCTCCTAAGATTAAAGATTGGTTAAAAGTCTTGCGTAAATTAAACACTTTTGTAATTTTTGCTACTCAATCTGTTGAGGATGCAGCAAAGAGTCAAATTAGCGATACACTTATTCAGCAAACAGCTACCCAGATATTTCTACCAAATCTTAAAGCAACAAGTGTTTATCGTAGTGCTTTTATGCTTAGTCAGCGTGAATATACATTAATAAAAACTACCGATCCATCAACTCGTTATTTCTTGATAAAGCAGGGTGTTGATGCAGTTGTTGCAAAGATTAATTTAGATGGAATGACTAATATTATTAACGTTCTTTCTGGTAGAGTAGAAACAGTAATATTACTAAAGCAACTGAGAGAAAAATATGGCGATGATCCTGAAAGATGGTTACCTATATTTTATCAAGAAGCAAGAAATATTAAGTAATTAAATTAATCTCTTTTGGGTATATTCCCGGCCGCTTGCGGCGTAATATGGAGGAATGAGCAAATATATACACAAAAGTCATAATGTTACAGTACTGCTGTATCACATGGTATTTCCAGCAAGATAGCGCCGAGCCTTGTTTGACGTCTCAGTTGATCAAGTATTACGAGATGTATGTTTAGAGATAGAAAGGAGATATCAAATAAAATTTTTAGAAATAGGGGTTGATGAAGATCATGTCCATTTTTTAGTCTACTGTTCGTAAATGAAGGGTTGCAAAGATAGGAGAGCTATTGTAGAGTTTAGGAATATCTTGATATACAACTTGGTCCGAATATATAAGACTATACATTATTTCCAAGCATCTGTATGGCTAAACCATTCTTTAGTATTACGCATTCTTTCATCTGCCAAT
>JAJIYR010000133.1 GCA_020881085.1 Rickettsia endosymbiont of Bryobia graminum
TACTCTCCTGATTTAAACCCTATAGAGAAATTCTGGGCAAATTTTAAACGTAACTTAAGAAAAGTTATTAAACGATTTGATGATTTCTTAGATGCAATAACCTTCGCTATGCAATTAACTCAATCGGCTTAGCTATAGTAAACTTTTCTGGAGTTTAGTTGCTAAAATCTACCCAGATTACAAAGTAGCTAAATTATGGCTCAAACAAAATGGATATAAATTATCTCAATACTTAGCTTATTAAATATAACTCAAAATAACACTCTATTCCCAATTAGTATAATGGGAATTTCTGAACTAATTCCTTAACTCGTTGACGAACTTTTTGCTCGCAATCACTATTATCATGATTAAGTTTTAACCCATCCAAGGTATCACAAATCATTTTTCCTACCTCTATAAAATCATTTTCCTTAAATCCTCTGGTTGTACATGCTGGAGTACCAAGACGAATACCAGAAGTAATAAAAGGAGAAGTTGTGTCAAAAGGAATAGAATTCTTATTACAAGTAATCCCTGCTCTATCAAGTGAATTGGCAGCATCTTTACCTGTAATTCCGTTTCTTCTTAAATCTACTAGTAACATATGGTTATCAGTTCCATTTGTTAGTATATCATAACCTTTATCCATTAAACACTTACTAAGGGCTCTAGCATTAGTCACCACTTGCTTAATATAAACCTGATAATCTGGCTGTTGAGCTTCTAAAAAAGCTACAGCTTTAGCAGCAATAATATGCATTAATGGACCACCTTGCAGACCCGGAAAAACAGCTGAGTTGATTTTCTTTCCTAATTCCTCATCATTAGAAAGAATTAATCCACCACGTGGACCACGCAATGTCTTATGAGTAGTAGAAGTTACCACATGAGCATAAGGTAGAGGACTTGGATGTTCACCTGCTGCAACAAGTCCTGCAATATGGGCGATATCTGCCATTAAATATGCTCCTACTTTATCAGCAATTTCTCTAAATTTTGCAAAATCTAAATGGCGCGAATAGGCTGAATAACCAGCAATAATTAACTTAGGTTTGTATTCAACAGCCATCTCTTCAACTTGACCGTAATCAATTAAGTAATTTCCCTTATTTACAGTATAAGAAACTGAATTAAACCATTTCCCTGAAAGACTCGGAGCAGAGCCATGCGTTAAATGCCCTCCTGTATCTAATGACATACCTAAGACAGTATCATAGGGCTTAATTAAAGCTAAAAATATTGCTTGATTGGCCTGGCAACCAGAATGAGGTTGAACGTTAGCATAATTACAATTAAATAGCTTTTTTACTCTTTCAATAGCTAATATCTCTGCTTTATCAACATACTCGCAGCCATTATAAAAACGCTTTCCTGGATAACCTTCAGCATATTTATTAGTAAGAATTGATCCTGCTGCCTCCAAAACTGCAGAGCTTACAAAATTCTCAGAAGCAATTAACTCAATATAATCATTCTGACGTTTTTTTTCTGAATTAATAATTTGATATATTTCATTATCTGATTCTGATAATTTATTAGAAAAAATATTCATCTTCCCTCATCTATGATTAATTTGTTGCTTTTTACTAACCTATCAGTAAATAAGCATGAATCTCAATATGTTGCAGTCAATACCTAAAAAATTCTTTTACAAAAATAGCTATTATAAACTATTAAAAAAATAATTTTGTACACTTTGGCATCTAGGGCTCATTACTATGAGCTCTACAAGGCGGAATTTTCGCGGATTTTGATGCTAAATTTATATTTAATCCTCGTGAAAATTTGACGGTTAACAACAATTAGTTACTTATTATGTTCCTCTATAAATTTCAAAGCAAATTCTACTCCACTTGAATCTATAGAATGAGCAAGGTTAGGTACTTTATAACTACTATAAGGAATGCCGTTTTTTTTTAAATAATTAACCGCTTCGTCAACTGCGTTAACCTCAACAACATCATCTAACTCCCCGTGTATTAAGCAAATTGGTGTAGTTTTATTGATACACTCAGGAGGAGTTATTAATCTACCAGAAAAACCTATAACACAATTAAATGGCTCTTGTTGTATAAGATTTAAATATAATCCTACCATAGCTCCTTGAGAAAATCCTATAATTATTGTCTCTTTATTAGTCAAATTTAGTTCTATCTGCTTTTTTCTAATTATATTACTAAGTAACTCAATGTTTTTACCAACTAATCCTTTGATTATCTGAGGAGTGCGATCCCTTAAACTAAACCACTGCCTCCCATATGGAGCCATATCATATTGTTCTACTGCATGCGGTGATATAAAATAACAATCTGATAAATCTCTTGCTATAAATGGCACTAATCCTATTAAATTATTACCATCAGAACCAAGGCCATGCAAGAATACTACTAATCTCTTGCATTCACCACTCAGATTTTTTACTTCAGGATAAAGTAATATTGTGTCACTCATAAAGATGTATCTTATAATTATATTTTAATAACTCTTTTCTATAAGTTATTGATTTTTATACTTTTAAGTAAAAATAGCTATTAAATTATTTTTTAAAAATAATTTAATACAAATGACCTGTAAAGCTTATTACTATGAACTCTCTGAGGTGAAAATTACGCAGATTTTAATATCACACCCCTCTCAGGTAGTTGTTTTAAATTATTTAACCACTTAGGATAATAATTTATAATATTACCTATAACCCTAAAGCATTAATAGTTCTATTAGCATCCTCTAATTCTTGCTTATTATTAATCCCTAGTACTAAATTTTCATCTGAAGATAATAGATAAGATACTTTTTCTCCTTTATTTTTTGCAGTCTTAATAATACTTGTTAAATATAATTCCTTTGATTTATCAGTATGCTCTTCAAAAACTAAAGGCAAATATTTTGTTAATACCCCAGCTTTAAAAGCCATAATACCTGAATTACAAATCTTTATAGCCTTTTCTTCTTCCGTGGCATCTTTAAACTCTACAATATTTAAAAACTCTCCTAAACTATCTGTTACTATTCTTCCATACTCTCCTGGATTTTCTCTTTCAAAACATAGAGTGGTAATAGATGAGTTAGTATGAACTAAATAATCTAGCATATCCTTAATAATTTTAGTTGTTATCAATGGATTATCTCCATATAGAACTACTATAGTTTTACTATCGTCAATCTCTTCTATAGCAACATGAACTGCATCAGCTGTTCCTAAAGGTGCAGGCTGTAATACAAATTGACACATTTGTTTATAAGGAATAATATATTTTTCTAATTGAGAAGAATGAACTAAAAATACTTCACTAGTTATTTGTCTTGCATTTAATATCACTCTTTCTATCATCGGTAATCCACCTACTTCATGCATTACCTTAGGGAGCTCAGACTCCATTCTTCTACCATTACCAGCTGCTAAAATAATAATTTGGCAATTCATTTACATATCCTTCATATTTTCATAAATTTCATCTGATAATTCATAATTACCAAAAACATTTTGTACATCATCATTATCCTCTAAAAGATCTATTAATTTTAATAACTTCTCTGCCCTATTCTTATCATCTATAGTAATAAGATTTTGAGGAATCCAACCAATGTAAGATTCTTGCGGATTACCATATTTACTAATTAAAAATTCACTAACTTGAGCAAAATTCTCAATATCTGTATATATTATATATCCATCTTCCTCTTCAATCATATCTTTTGCTCCAGCTTCTAAAGCCATCTCCAGCATAGATTCTGTTGAGGTTACTTCTGACTGATATTGAATTATTCCTAAATTATCAAACATAAAACTAACACTGCCAGTTTCCCCTAAATTACCACCAAATTTAGTAAAAGCAGCTCTAACCTCTCCAGCCGTACGATTTTTATTATCAGTCAAAGCTTCAACTATAATTGCAATACCACCTGGGGCATAACCTTCATATCTAATTTCAGTATAATTCTCATTATTATCAGAATCACTATTTATCGCTTTGTCTATTCTGTCCTTAGGTAAATTTTGAGCTCTAGCAGCGATAACTGCATTTCTAAGACGTGGATTACTGCTAGGGTCATTTCCTAGCTTAGCGGCGATAACAATTTCTTTAACTAATTTTGTAAAGACTTTTGCTCTCTTCTTATCTTGTGCACCTTTGCGATGCTGAATATTCTTAAATTTTGAATGACCAGCCATAGTACTCTTTAAAATATTTGCAGATTAATATTCATATATTAATCTGCAAATATTAGCAATTAATTTTCTAATAGGAGTTTATAGATGATATTCTCTTCTTACGGCTGATAATTCCTTAATATATAAATGATTACAATTTTGCCTATTGTATCTACTAATATTACAAATGCTTTTCAGCAAATTCCCAATTAATCATATGATCAATAAAGACAGAAACATAATCTGGACGTTTATTGCGATAGTCAATGTAATAAGCATGCTCCCAAACATCACAGGCCAATAAAGGCTTGATATTTTTAGTGATAGGGGTTTCAGCATTAGCTGTCTTTAATATTTGTAATTTACCCTCATTTAATACAAGCCAAGCCCAGCCACTACCAAACTGACTTACTGATGCTTGCTTAAACTCAGTTACAAAATTTTCATAACTACCAAAATCTTTATTAATCATTTCCAGCATTTTACCAATTGGTTTTCCACCACCTAATGGTTTAATAGAATACCAAAAAAAACTATGATTCCAGATTTGCGCTGCATTATTAAATATTGCTACTTTAGAAGAATCAGTAGACGAGGAGATTATTATTTCTTCTAAGGTCTTTTTTTGCCAGTCTACTTCATTTTGCAACAAATTATTTAAGTTAGTTACATAAGCCTGATGATGCTTACCATGATGATAGTCAAAAGTTTCTGAAGAAAAATTGGAAGCAAAACTGTCTTTACCATAAGGTAATTCAGGTAAAATAAAAGGATAGGATGTTTGGTTTGAGTGATTGCAATATATCATATTATTATTCCCTTAATTATTTATATTAGTTTAAAAAATATTATTGTATAGACATATATAGTGAGTTGTACTGAGAGAGAAAAAACAGTTAATCTTCATAGTAAGAAATTGTTTATCCAGTAAAATATCTTAATATTAGCGGTATTAAAGCGTTTCTAGATAACCACCTCGTACCTTATTTAAGGATCCCCTCACAACACACAATTTAAATTCGCTTAATCATCAACTGATCAATTTCAAAAAATCTGCTGCTAAAAATAACGAACCAGTTATAATTATGTTAGTATTGCACTGTTTTAAATCATTAATTGCTTTAATTGCCTCTTCTAAAGAATCTGCTGGAACAAACTCAATACCAGCAGCAGTGGCTTTTGCACTTAACGTTTCGCTATTATAACTCATAACTTCAGATAAAACCCTAACACTGTATCCCTTAACTGTCAACGGTTTTAAATAAGAACAAAAATCTTCAACATTTCTATTTTTTGTCATCCCTAAAATTAAATATATTGGTGATTTTAAATTATCAGCAACCCATGTTGAAAGCACTTGAGCTCCACCACTATTATGAGCTCCATCTAACCAAATCTGCACATGATCATCAGCTAAATGACTGTATTTTTTAGGATTTATTTTTTCAATTCGAGCTACCCAATCTATATTCTGTAAGCCAATTTCAATATTTTGGTTAGTAATCTTGAATTTATCATTAATCAACCCTATTGTTGCAATTACAGCAGCAGCATTTATTAGTTGATGATCACCTAGTAGCGATGGTAAAGAAAATCGATAATTAGCATTTTGAGATAAATAATTAAAACTATCTATGTGTTTCTTAAGTCCAAAATCATATTCATAACAAAAAGAAGGAGAATTTAATTCCTGGCATTTATCCAATAACACTTGATATACTTTGTCAACTTGACAACTAATAACGCAAGGAACATTAGGTTTAATAATTCCTGCTTTTTGCCTCGCAATCTCTGGTAAGCTATTACCAAGATATTCTATATGATCATAAGAAATAGGAGTAATTAAAGTAACAAGTGCCTTTGGCACAACATTTGTGGCATCTAATCTCCCCCCCAATCCAGTTTCTAGAATTAATACATCAGCGGCAGTTTCAGCAAAAGCTAAAAATGCTATAGCTGTTGTACCTTCAAAAAAATTAGGCTGAATATTATTATCATTGCAAGCAATTCTTACTCTTTCACAAACATTAAATAAATAAGAATCTGAAATCTTTTCTCCTCTTAAGACTATCCTTTCATTAAATTCCAACAAATGCGGAGAAGTATAGGTATGGGCGTTATAACCACTAGCAGCAAAGATACTTTTTAGCATTGCTACACTTGACCCTTTGCCATTTGTTCCAGCTATATGAATTACTGGGGGTAATTTTAGATGAGGATTATCAAGAATTTCTAATAACCTGTTGATATTCTCAAGATTATATTTACCATCACGTCGCCAAGATGGTACAGGAAAATGCGGTATTCTCATGTTAGTTCTTTTTCTTTAATATTAGAGCTTCTATTGTAGATAATAATCTTCTGTATAACCATCTAGGTCACTCAATAAATCAACTTTATTATCACAAGGTAAATCCACTTTCGTATCTACGTTATTGGTGCAAAGCAATTTATTATTTTTATTATATGACTCCCTACTCTCTTCTATTAGCAGGCATAAATGTAAATACAGAGCTTCTATAGGAACGCATGATATTTTATTATTCTCACAATTTTCTATCTGAGCATTTTCTAAGTCTTGCTAATCTGCCCATTCTTTAGAGTATTCTACAAGTAAGCCTTTATTATTAACGTCCGGTATTATAATAAATTTATTAATATTGTCGGGCAAAACTTCATCTAAATATTGAATAATAGTAGTATTAGCAATTAATACCACATCCTCCCATTTGCTATTTTTACTAATAATTGAAATAGCATCCTGGGGCATAGGAACGTAATGACTCGATAAATCTACTAAGTCACTTATTTCTGATATATTTTCCAGAAAATTATTATACAAATAAATAATTTTCTGTATTGGTTTTAAAGCTAAATTTCTAGGTGAATAATTTTCAGCTAATTCCCAACTATTATCTTCTAAATACATTCTAGAAGATAACGAGCTATGGACTATAGAATTATCCTTTAGCTCGCTATTAATTACACAATCTAAAGATAAACCTAAATACCCAATCTCTGTAAGTAAAATTTTTTCAGAAAAACTTTCTGATGCAACAACCCATTTTTGCCTTAATTCTTCATTTTCTAGCACAGGATCATTTTTATCATATATTATAATAAATTTTTTAATATTTTCTAATAAGCTCATCCCTAGTAAGGGAGCACAGTTACAGAACTATTAATAATTACTATATCTAAAGGTTGATTACTAAAATACCACCCTGTTATCACCGGTATCGCTTCTCTTTTTGAAGAAACTTTATAGGATCTTAATTCTCCTCTTTCTTTTATTTTTTCTACTTCTTCACAATAATAATCATTATATAGATATATAGCCCGTATCTTCTTCATAACTTACTCCTTATCTTGAATATTTACTGTATAACACTCACCATTATGTACTACTATAAATCCATAATCAGAAGATTCATTAGGGGTTTCATTTATATTATTTTTATAACTGGAAATAATAGTATACCCTTCTTTACTAGGTTTTCCTATTATTTCCGACACTTCTTCTATTATTATTATATTATTTAATTCTACTATATTATTTGATCCTATCTCTAAAGTACTGATTTGCGATAAAAAGTGCTCGCAAGCAAGCCAGTAATAATTACTATTATATTTAACTTATCACTATTAGAATTTGCTTTATAAGTGATTAATGAAATTCATCGTTTAACGTGTGTATAATACAAGGATATAAGCATAAATATAATTGTTGAATATAAAATATAACAAGCTAATATAGTAACGCTAAAAATAAATAATATATATAATGATTAATATTACTTTTCCAGATGGTACAAAAAAACAATTTGATAAAAATATTACTGGGTTAGAAATAGCTACTTCCATCTCTCCATCACTAGCAAAAGAAGCCTTAATTGTAGAGATAAATAATGAGCTTAAAGACCTAACTATTCCTATAGATACTGACTGTAATTTAAGAATTTTAACTACTAAAGATTCAGAATGTTTAGAAATAATTCGTCATGATGCTGCCCATATTACAGCAGAAGCAGTTAAAGAATTATTCCCCGATGTTCAAGTAACTATTGGCCCTGCTATTGAAAATGGCTTTTACTATGATTTTGCTAAGGATAAACCTTTCACTCCTGAAGATCTTATAAAAATAGAAGAAAGAATGCAGGAAATAGTAAAAAGAGACGAAAAAATTACTAGAGAAGTTTGGAATCGTGATAAGGCTATAGAATTTTTTAAGTCCATTGGTGAAAATTATAAAGCTGAAATAATTTCAGCTATCCCTAGCAGGGAGGATATTACTTTATATAGACAAGGCAATTTTATTGATTTATGCCGCGGTCCTCATGCCACATCAACTGCTAAAATCAAATATTTTAAATTAATGAAAGTAGCAGGAGCTTATTGGCGTGGTGATAGTAAAAATCCTATGTTACAAAGAATATACGGTACTGCTTGGGCAACCAAGGAGCAACTAACTAATTATCTTTTTATGCTAGAAGAAGCAGAAAAGCGTGACCATAGAAAACTTGGTAAAGAACTAGGACTATTCCACTTTCAAGAAGAAGCTCAAGGAATGGTATTTTGGCATGATAGAGGTTGGAATATATATCGCACTATCGAACAATATATCAGAACTAAAATACGAAAGAACGGTTATACAGAAGTAAAAACTCCTGTGCTTGTTGATAAAAGCCTATGGGAAGCTTCTGGTCATTGGGAAAAATTTAGAGAGGACATGTTTGCTTTAAATACTGAACATGATAAAATTCTTGCTCTAAAACCAATGAACTGTCCTTGTCATGTTCAAATTTTTAAACAAGGAATAAAGAGTTATCGCGACTTACCACTACGTATGTCAGAATTCGGATTATGTCATAGAAACGAAGCTTCAGGAGCCTTACACGGATTAATGAGAGTTAGAGCCTTAACCCAAGATGATGCTCATATTTTTTGCACTGAGGAACAAATCAACAGTGAAACCGTTAATTTTTGCAGGTTGCTAACTGAAGTTTACAAAGATTTTGGCTTTACTGATATTAAAATTAAATTTTCTGATCGCCCTACTCTCAGAGCTGGTACCGATGAAGTTTGGGATAAAGCCGAGAGCGCATTGAAAACCGCTGTAGAAGAAGCTGGTTATACTTATATATTAAGCCCTGGTGATGGAGCATTTTATGGACCTAAACTAGAATTTTGCTTAAAAGATTCTATAGGCAGAGAATGGCAATGCGGTACTTTACAAGTTGATTTTGTTTTACCGGAACGTCTTGACGCCAATTATATTGCGGCAAGTGGAGAAAAAAAGAGGCCCGTAATGTTACATAGAGCAATTCTTGGTTCATTTGAAAGATTTATTGGAATATTAATTGAAGAATATGCTGGGCGCTTTCCTTTATGGCTTGCTCCAGTACAAGTAGCTATTACTACTATTACTAGTGATTTAAATGATTACGCTTTAGAAGTAAATAAATTACTGATTAATGAGGGAATTAGAACTGACATTAACATTTCTTCTGAAAAAATTAATGCTAAAATACGAGATTTTTCTAATCAAAAAGTACCTATAATAGCTGTTATCGGTAAGCAAGAAGTAACAAACAATACTGTTACTATAAGACAACTAGGATCTGAAGAACAAAAAGTTATCTCTATCCCGGAATTAATAAAACTTATAAAAGAAAAAACCAACACTACCTGACATATTAGCTTCTATAAAGCTAGATTTACTTGTAATTAAATTTATCTTAAATTATATTGCTAGTATTTAAATAATTAAAAGGGAATATAGTATATCTTATTCCCTATAAATAATAATGGAGAAATTTTATTACTTACGCTAAAAATAGTAATTTCCTGAAGGCTAATAAGGAAATTAGATCTCATCAAGTTCGTTTAGTCAATGAAAATGGTACAATGCTTGGTATAGTAAGCACCAAAGATGCTTTAGCACAAGCTGAAAAAGCTGGTTTAGATTTGGTGGAAATTTCACCAAATGCTGAACCACCGGTTTGCAAAATTTTAGATTATGGTAAATATAAATATGAAAGCAAACAACGTGTTCATGAAGCCAAGAAAAAACAAAAAGTTGTTGTCCTTAAAGAAATGAAATTTAGACCTAATATTGGTCAAGGTGATTTTGATGTTAAACTTCGTAAAATCAAAGATTTTCTAAAAGAAGGTGATAAAGTAAAAATTTCTTTATGGTTTAAAGGAAGAGAAATTGTCCATAATGAAATTGGTATGGATTTATTTAAGCGTATCACTGCAGAATTAGAAGGAATTGCTAAAATTGATTCGGCTCCTAAAATGGAAGGCAAGCAAATTACAATGTTAGTTAGCCCAGAAACTATAAAACATTAAAATAATACAAACACTTATGCCAATAAAAATCTTAATGCCAGCTTTATCTCCTACAATGACTGAAGGAAATGTTGCAAAATGGCTAAAAAAAGAAGGGGATAAAATTGCCCCTGGAGACGTTATAGCAGAAATAGAAACTGATAAAGCTACTATGGAAGTAGAATCTGTAGATGAAGGCATTATCGCTAAAATCATTATCCCTGCAGGAACAGAAAACGTAGCTGTGAATTTACTAATAGCAGTTCTGCTTGAAGAAGGTGAGGATGCTAGCATATTAGATGATTTTATTGCTAAGAATAGTACTGCACCTACCTGTAGTGAAGAAAAAAAACAACTACCTAAAGATGATAGTACGAAGTTAATAATTAAAGAAACAATAATAGAACAACCCGCTACAACCTCTAGCGCTAGAATATTTGCTTCTCCACTAGCAAAAAGACTGGCATCCCTTAATAATATTAATCTATCACATATTCAAGGTAGTGGACCGCATGGCAGAATTGTTAAGCAAGATGTTTTATCAGCACCTATAAATAACAGTAGAGCTGTTGGTATAAATAGAAATAGTAAAGAATATAGGTTAGTAGCAAATAACAATATAAGAAAGATTATTGCTAAACGTTTACTTGAATCTAAACAAACAATACCACATTTCTACCTCTCCATTGAATGTAATATGGATAAGCTTCTTGAAATTAGAGAAGATATCAATAAAATGCTTGTAGAAGAAGCGCGACAAGTTAAGATTTCTGTTAATGATTTTATAATTTTAGCCGTTGCAAAAGCTTTAAAACAAGTACCAGAAGCTAATGCTAGCTGGAGTGAAGATGCTATTCGTTATTACAATAATGTGGACGTATCAGTTGCAGTAGCGATAGATGGAGGGCTTATAACGCCGATAGTTAAAAATGCTGACCAAAAAGATATAATAAAACTATCATTGGAATTACAAAATTTAATTAAAAAAGCCCGTGATAATAAATTAACACCTGAAGAATTCCAAGGAGGAAGTTTTAGTGTTTCTAATCTGGGGATGTATAATATTAAAAATTTTAGTGCTATTATTAATCCGCCACAAAGCTGTATTCTAGCAGTTGGAGCAAGCTCAAAACGCCCTGTTGTACAAAATGATCAAATAAATATTGCTACCATTATGGATATAACCTTATCTTCTGACCATAGAGTTGTTGATGGGGCGGTAGGAGCTAAATTCTTAGCAGCATTTAAGAAGTTTATAGAAAGCCCTGCATCAATGTTGGTATAAGAAAGAGTAGCATTATAAATTATAAAACTAAATCGATGTCATTCTAACTATCGTGAGAAGCTAGAAAGTAACTCTAGTCATTCCGGACTTGATCCGGAATCTAATAGATCCTGAAATAAGTTCAGGATGACTACTATATATTTATATTATTATGAATTCCCACCATAATTAGACTGACATCCAAATGATCATCACGCACCCCATAACATTATAATAAAACTTATGAGCTTCTCTGATAATTTAACAAAAATTCTAAATAAATATGATGACTTATCTTCTAAATTATCCAGTGGTATAGTTGGAGAAGATTTTGTAAAAGCTTCAAAAGAATATTCTGATCTAGAACCAATTGTTCAGACGATCAACGAATATCGCAAGGCTGTACATGATTTAGAAGATACTAAAAAAATGGCTGCTGAGCCTAATTTAGATAATGCTACTCAAGAAATGATCTATGATGAAGTTCATCATTTAGAAAATACAATCCCTAAATTAGAAAGAGCAGTAAAATTATCATTATTACCTAAAGACGAAGCTGATAGCAAAAATGCAATTATTGAAGTAAGAGCTGGAACTGGTGGTGAAGAAGCTGCTTTATTTGCTTCTACTTTGTTTAATATGTATATGAGATACGCAGAACATAAGAATTGGAAATTTGAAATATTATCTATTTCAGATACTGGTATTGGTCGGTACAAAGAGGCTTCGGCATTAATCAAAGGCAGAGACGTCTTTTCTAAATTAAAGTTTGAATCAGGAGTTCACCGAGTTCAAAGAGTTCCAGAAACTGAGTCAAGTGGTAGAATTCATACTTCTGCTGCAACTATTGCAGTACTACCTGAAGTAGAAGATGTTGATCTGGTGATTGAAGAAAAAGATTTGAGAATTGATGTATATAGAGCATCAGGGGCTGGTGGGCAGCACGTTAATACAACAGAATCAGCGGTAAGGATTACCCATTTACCAACTGGAACTGTAGTTGCTATCCAAGATGAGAAATCACAGCATAAGAATAAAGCTAAAGCTATGAAAATACTACGTTCTAGAATCTATGAAGTAGAACGTCATAAAAGAGATATGGAACTCGCTAAAGAGCGTAAAGGACAAGTAGGATCTGGTGATAGATCTGAAAGAATTAGAACCTATAACTTCCCTCAAGGAAGAGTAAGTGATCATAGAGTTAATCTTACTCTTTATAAAATAGATGCAATAGTTAGAGAAGGACAATTAGACGAATTTATTGAGGCTTTAATATCTGATGACGAAGCAAAAAAATTATCAGATAATTCAAGTTATGAATAACATCTTACCTAAATCTTTTTATGAACGAGATACATTAATCGTAGCACAAGAATTATTAGGTAAAATTTTATGCTTCAGCAGTATAGAAGCTGAAATTATCGAAACAGAAGCATATATAGGTGAAACTGATGCAGCTTGTCATGCTTCTAAAGGATTAACCCCTCGTACTAAAATTATGTATGGCCCGGCAGGGAACTCTTATGTTTACTTAATTTACGGTATGTATTACTGTTTTAATATAGTTACAGAAAAGCAAGGGTTTCCTGCAGCTGTATTAATTAGAGGAGCTGTCAAATATCTGCCTTCTAAAATTTTGCTCGATGGACCAGGAAAGTTATGCAGAGAGCTTGGTATTAATAAAACTCATAACGGGCATGATTTAACAATTAATCAATCTTTCTGTATTATTGACACAGGAAACTTACCTCAATTTATTACAACTCCTAGAATTGGCATTAGCAAAGCTACTGACAAGTTATGGCGCTATTTAGTGGTATAATTTAAACGCATCTCCTCTTATTCTTCTCATAAAGCCAAAATATTAAACATTTCTTAATTTATTGACAAAAGTTTAAATTAGTTTTACCATTAAATTATAACCAGAAGTTTGATAAGTTTTTGAGATTAATAACTCATGTTACGCAGTGAAGGTTGAAAGAAGAGAGAAATTGCTATAAAAAAGGAGAGAATAAAATACAATCTGGGTAATAAGAATTGAAAGAAAAATTACTTGATATATATACGGACTACTTAATTAGCCAAA
>JAJIYR010000134.1 GCA_020881085.1 Rickettsia endosymbiont of Bryobia graminum
TTATTAACTCATATTGAAGCTAAAGAAACCGAAAGCGTTTCTTTAGGAAATTATTCTATTAATAGCTCATTAAAACGTTATTTAGATCCTAACAATAATTTAACTCCTCATCAACAATTTGTATTAGATATTCAAGAGAATTATGAAGCAGCAACTTTTAATCAAGTAACAGCAGAAGGTGATCATAAGAAATTTAAATTTACTAGAATACCTAAAGAAATCTCAAAGAAAGAATCTTCACAAGAAATCTTTATGGCAGATGTCCTGAAGCAAATTGATGACCATGAAATTATGCATGATTTTGTTAAAGATTTCTTTGTTAAAGAAGGAGAAAGATTTCAAAAAGACTTTCCTGAAGTCGATGTTCAAGGTGCTATTAAGAACGTTAGTAATATTAATGAAGAGACAGCTAAAAAATTTGCTCAAGGCATTCTAGTGCATACTTTTAGAGTTAAAAACCAAACTACTCTAACAGGTACTAAGGATTTATTAGATATATTACACAGTAAAGGAATAGATATTAATGGATCTCCAGATAATGACATGAATGCCTTACATTGGGCAGCATGTAAAAACTCTATAGATAAAGTAAATTTATTATTAGAGGGAGAATATCAAATAAATATTGATCTTCAGGATATAACAGGTCGGACAGCTTTGCATTTAGCAGCAGAAAAAGGGCTTGCAAACATAGTAGAAACACTTACTGACAAAAATCCAAATATTATTTCTATTCAAGACAATAACGGCCAGATGGCTTTACACCTAGCAGCTAGCAGTGGACATAAAAACATATTAGAAACTCTTCTTGAATATGATCCTGAGAATGCTAACGATCTTACGACTTTACATTGGGCAGCTAAAGAAGGGTATATAGATTTAATAAAAGAACTTATTAACAAGAATCCAAGTAGTATTACTACTCAAGATAAGGATAATTTTACAGCTTTACATTGGGCAGCCAACAATGGTCATATAGATATAGTAATAGTAAAAGTACTTATTGACAAAAATAAAGATATTATTGATATTAAAAATAATTATGGCCAAACAGCCTTACATTTAGCAGCGTCAGAAGGACATACCGAAATATTAGAAGCGATTATTGATAAGAATCGGAAGGCTGTTGATATCACCAATAATGATGGTCAAACACCTTTACATTCAGCAGCTCAAGAGGGACATATAAATGCAATAGAAGCACTTATTACACATGCCCCAAGTCTCATTAATATTAAAGACAATTACGGTTTTACAGCTTTACATTGGGCAGCTCAAGAAGGTTATATAAATACAGTAGAAGAGCTTATTAATATGGTACAAACCTTGCTAATATTCAAGATAATAACGGTTTTACTGCTTTAGAATTGGCGGCTCAAGCAGGACATACAGATGTAGTAACACTAATAGAAAAATCACAGATAGAACAGGCAGCGAAAAATATAAATACTGAACTTAAAAAACAGAATTTTCTTGCTACTGAAGGAGCTAATAATATTACAAATACTAGCCATTCCCAACAAATTCTACAAAGAAGAGCTTCACTTGATAATGAACCCAAAAAAAATATTCAAAGAACCAATTCATTTAGCAAATAGTAACATATCGTGAATTAAAATGGCTATAAAAGATTTACCAGAATTTCTCAAAATTTTAGAAAAAAATGGACAATTAAAACGTATATCTTATCCTGTATCTACTAATCTAGAAATTACCGAAATTAGTAGAAGGGTTTTAAAAGCTGATGGACCTGCTCTATTATTTGAGAATGTAATAAAACAGAATGGAGCTAAATCAGATATTCCTGTTCTTACTAATTTATATGCTAATATAAGCCGGATTGCTTTAGGTCTTAACCTAAAAAACAAAGATGAGTTAAAGAAGTTTGGTGAATTACTTTCTTTCCTTAAAAATCCTGAATTACCCTCGTCTTTTAAAGAAACATTCTCTATGTTGCCGCTGGCAAAGAGAATTCTTGCCATGTCTCCTAAAATAGTGAAAAATGCTCCATGTCAAGAAGTTATCATAGATAAACCTGATATTAATATATTACCAATACAAAGATGTTGGCCACTTGACATATCAGAGCTAATTACTTGGGGAATAGTTGTAACTAAAGGACCAAGCAAGGAAAAAATAGATAATTACAATCTTGGTATCTATCGATTACAAGTTGTAAGTCATAACAAATTAATTATGCGTTGGTTGAAATTACGAGGAGGAGCTCAACAACATAGTCGTTGGCAAAAAGAAAAAAAAGAACCCTTCCCTGCAGCAATTGTTATTGGAACAAATCCTGCTGTAACCATGGCTGCTGTTATGCCTATACCAGAGAATTTATCGGAATATAATTTTGCTGGACTATTACAGGGCAAATCTGCTGAACTAACTGATTGCATTAGTATCGACATGAAAGTACCAGCACATAGTGAAATAATCATTGAAGGATATGTGAGCTTTGATGAGTATTTGCCAGAAGGGCCTTTTGGTGACCACACCGGCTATTACAACGATGTTGAATATTTTCCGGTATTTAATATTAAAACTATCACTATGAAAAAGCAACCTATTTATTTAAGTACTTATACTGGCAAACCGCCAGATGAACCGTCGATACTTGGAGAAGCTTTAAATGAAATATTTATCCCTATTTTAAAACAGCAATTCCCAGAAATCATCGATTTTTGGTTACCTCCCGAAGGTTGTTCTTATAGGGTAGCAGTCGTTTCAATTCGTAAAAACTATCCAGGTCATGCTAAGAGGATTATGATGGGAATCTGGTCGTTCCTAAGACAATTTATGTATACAAAATTTATTATTGTTGTAGATGATGATATTAATATTCGTGATTGGACAGAAGTAATTTGGGCTATCTCAACTAGAAGTGACCCTGCTAGAGATACTACTTTCATTGAAAATTCTCCTATAGATTATTTAGATTTCGCCTCTCCTTTATCTGGTCTCGGCAGTAAAATGGGAATAGATGCAACTAATAAAATACCACCAGAAACTAATAGAGAATGGGGTAAAAAAATAGAAATGACTGAGGAAATAATTGAGAAGGTAAATAAAATACGGGAATTTCTTGGTATAGAGGATTAGTGATATCTGTCATGCTGCACTTGTTTCAAGATCTATTAGATGCGCTGAAACAAGTGCAGCATGACGTTATTTATATCTTCTATACTCTAAAAAAACTCACCTATACAATTATCATATTAAAATATCACTTTATATCTATGTACAATAACCGACTTAAAGTATAATTAAGCATATTTAAAATTGATTTTAAAATGATAGACACTATTCCTAGCGATCAAATAATTAATAATTTAAAAAAAATTAGTGATAAATATCAAGAAGTAATATTATACCTTATGCAAGGTAAGGGAAATATGATTCCCCCTTCTCTTGTTGATATGGATAAAAATAGAATGATTGCTACAAATTTGCAGGAACAATTTCTAGAAAACCCTGAAAAATTTTGGCAATTAAATTTAGAATATGTTCAGAAATTCCAAACTCTTATTACTAATTCAGTAGATAAATTTACTGGCCACAACCCTTCTCCACTCTTTGTTCCTGCTGATAGAGACAGAAGGTTTAGAGATGCTTCATGGGAAAATAACGCCTATTTTGATTTTATTAAACAATTTTATTTAATGTCTTCTGAATGGCTACAAAGAAATATAGAATTATATGATTTGTCCCCTGAATTAAAAAACACCTTGAATGATCTTGTATTAGTTTTCCGGACAATTAGTTAAGCGACTAAAGTTAAATTTAGATCAAAATCTATAGGTATTTGATAACCAATAGAAGAATGTCTACGTTTACTATTATAATAGCATTCAATGTATTCAACAATTGAA
>JAJIYR010000135.1 GCA_020881085.1 Rickettsia endosymbiont of Bryobia graminum
TGCGTCCGTCTCGTTCTGTCTTATGACGTTCCTTCAACTTCTCTCTTTGTTCTTCTGTCAATACATTCTTACTCACAATGTCCTAAACTCTACAATAGCTCTCCTATCTTTGCAACCCTTCATTTACTACGAACAGTATACCAATATTTTCAACTATATTATTTTTATTGGGCAGTGATTTTGTAGCTTCAGTTATTTTGTTATAAATACTGAATATATTTTTTGCTGCTTTATGACAATAGTCTAATTTTTCCATTATATTTTTATTAGGAATTGATGCTTGAATAAGATTTTCTTTGGCATGAGACAACTCCTCCTTAATAGTTTTTATTAAATTTTTATCAATACCTGAAATATCTCCTAAAATTTTAGTAATTTCATTAGTAAGTTTACTAATAATAGTTTTTGTTATATTACTTTTATCATGAGGAACGGTTTTGGATAATTCTATAATTTTTTTAATGATTCAATAGTTTTTGGGTTTTGTAAAACCGCACTTGTAATTTGTTTAATAGATTTACTTTCTAATCGTAGTTCTGATATTTCTACTACAGAAACTCCTGTTATTTCTGATAGTTTCTCTACCTGCTGTGCTAAAACAAATTGTTCTTTTAAAGTTTTATGTTCTTTAACTTCAGTAAGTTTTATCTGGACTTTTGTTAATTTATCTTTCCAGTTATTTAACATATTTGTAAGATTTTCAGTACTAATAGAAGAATTTTAATGTATCTAATATCCCGCTACTTTTAATTGCTATAGCTACTATGGGCATTTGGGTAGCTAATAGAGCAACAAAAAAATCACTTAAATAATCTACTATTTTTTTTGAAAGATTTGGATATAAACTATCAAGCCTTTTTTGAAATTCTATAATAGCTGAAATAATGCTTATTATATATTCAATAAAACGAGCTTCAAATAAATAAAATTCCTCTTGAGCTTTTTCTTGTTCTTGGAGATATTTTTCTAGCTCATCAATAGATATTCCTATTGTATTCTTAAAAAGTTCTTCTATTGCTTTGCCATGCTCCTGGTCTTCTAAATTATAGAAAGCATTTTGTAAATGGCTCATTTGCTTTTTAAGAGCCTTAATATTATAAGAGAAAACCTTTAGTTTTTTTTAATATCAATTTTTAATTGCTCTAAAGAAGAAAGATTATTATTCGGTATAGAAGAACTTAATATTCCTAAAAAAGATGAATTTATATTGGACATAACAAACTAAGGTTTAAATTTGGGGTTATTGTATATTATTATAAATAAAAACAATAGTTATATTGCTCTTAAGGCTAATTTTTGCTATTTTACGTGCTAGCTTTACCACAATAGTTTAAAGTTTTGAAGCAAAATATCTTTAACTTGTTGTAGAAAGTTATAAGTTTCCTTAACATAGAGTCAATTAAGATATTGACTCTAAAAAATAATATTTAAAAGTCAAAATTATTATATGAATAAATTTATTTTTTTAACTGGTGCTATTTTATTAAATTATTCTGCTTTTGCAGTAGATTTAGATGAAGCGCTGACTAATGCGTATACTAAAAATAACGATTTACAGGTTATTAGAAATAATTTTTTAAATGAAATTGAGAGATTTCCTCAAGCTTTTTCTGAATTTATGCCTAGAGTAAACTATAATATTAATTATCAGGATAGTAAGAATAAGCCTGAGAGCAAGCTTGTTTCACGTATTCCTATACATACTAAATCTAAACAAGGGACTTTCACAATAGATCAGCCAATATTTAATGGAGGAAGTAGTGTTGCTGGCATGAAATCTGCTCAATCAGCTTTTAGAGCTTCACGAGCTAAATATTATGCAGAAGAACAAAGAGTATTATTAAATTTAATTAAGTCTTATCTTGATTGTTATGAAGCTCAAGAAAAATATAATATTTCAGAAATTAGTCTAAAGACAAACAGGCAGCAACTTGATACTACAGAAGAAAAACTAAAGTTAGGAGAGGCTACGCTAATAGATTTAGCTACTGCTAAGTCTGGTCTTACAACGGCTGAAACTAATAAGCTGACAGCATATGCTGATTATCAGGCAAAGAAAGCTAATTTTGTTAGGGTGTTTGGTATAGAAGCTCAAGATATTGGGATGCCAGGATTGCCAGATAATATACCAAATTCCCGAGAGATTTTTTTACAAAGGGCGGTAAATGTTAATCCTAATATAGATAGTTTAAGACATGCCATGAAAAGCCAGAAAGCTACAGAATTAGCTACAAAAGCTCAGCTATTGCCTACAGTAAGTTTAAGATTACAAACTGGTAAAAGTTATTATAAACCAGAGAGTCCAATAACTCAACAGTTTAATACCAGAAGTACGACAACAACCTTATCTGTAAATATACCGATTTATGGTCAAGGTGGGGTTGAATATTCAAAAATTAGAACAGCAAAAAATAACACTAGAAATGCAGCTATTCAGCTTGATGATGCAGTGAGACAAGTACAGGCAGGTGTTATTAGTAGTTGGGAAGGGTTTGAAGCAGCGAAGTCTAAGATTATTGCTACAACGCAAGCTGTAGAAGCAGCTCAAATATCATATGAAGGAACTATGCAAGAAGAGATAGTTGGTTCTAAGACTATGTTAGACGTATTAACTGCAGAGGAGAAATTATATAATGCAAGAATAGCAAAAGTTGATGCTCATAGAGATGCTATTTTAGCTGCCTATCAAATTAAGTCATTCATCGGTGAACTAACAGCAAGAAGTTTAAAATTAAAAGTAAAATACTTTACTCCAGAAGATGAGTTTAAACGTTTAAAAACAAAACTTGTTATAGGTACTTAATCTTATGACCATAGAGCATAAAAAAAGCGCAGATATGTCCGTACAAGAGATATTAAAATCTGTAAAGCAAGTAATTAATAACTGTGATGATAATGATGATATTTTGGAATTAAAAGATATATTTGTTGAGCCAAAAATTATAGAGAAGGTTGCATTAGAAAGTAAGATAGAGGATAATTTAACTGAAGAAGAAAATGTAAAAATATTACAAGAATCATTAATATCAGATAAATCAGTAGTGGAGACAACTAATATTTTACAAAATTTTTCAGAAGTTGTTAAAGGAGAGATAAATAAAGGAACAGAAAAAATTAAAACTGTAGAGGATCTAGTAGTTGAGATGATAAAACCGCAATTAAGTGGATGGTTAGACAAAAATTTGCCATCCCTTGTAAGGGAGCTAGTAGAAAAAGAAATTCAAAGATTAATTCCAGAAGATCAAAAATAACAAGTAATTGATATTATATCTTTGAATTTAAGTGAATAATTAAAAATTAGAAGAATTTAATTTTTGTAACCAAAATATGTGTAGGGATTAATAATGTATTTTACTTTAGCTTTAGACATAAAAGGTATCAATATTGTTTTTTTTAAACCTAAATTAAACATTAAGAACATTTTGTTGATATTGTTAATGGTTGTTTTTCTAATAGTTGTTGATGCCAATTCAGCTCCACCATCTCTTCCTCCTGCTTTACCTAAAGAAGAAAATACTAAAATAATTAATAAAGAATCAAAACATAAAAGTTCATTCTTTGACAAAATTTTTAGGTCTGAAAGATCTGATAATAATGAATCAGAAAAGCCAATACAGCAAGTAATTCCAGAAGTAGATAAAGAGAATAGTAATAATACAGAAAATGTAGATGACTTTATTAATTTAGGTGATAAAAAATTGCCTGTCTTAGAAAATTCAGGATTAGATACTAAGGATATTACAACTCCAGAGCAAGGAAATATTAAGCAACAGAATGATAGCATAAATACTTTAATTCCCTCTCTACCGCCACAAGTTCAGGATGATCGGAATCTATATACTAGCCCAGTAAAAAATAATGATACACCAGCATCATCAACCTTAGAAAATGAAGTAGGAAATAGAGGTAATAATATTGAACCGTTTGTCCAAGCATTACCACCCGTACTTCCACCAGCTAAAGTTGAAGTGCCTCAAATGGATAGCAAAGCTGCCAATGGAGAGGTAACACCTGTTACGAATACTACTCCTCCTAGTCAGTTAGTGCCAGTAGAGGTACCAGTCTTGCCTCCTATATCTATACCAGAGCCTGAAGTTATCAAACCTTTATCAGATAAGAAAGATAGTAATGCGAAGATACAGCCATCTCTACCATCAGACAAAGTTACTCCTTCTATATCAACAACAGGATCTAAAGATAATATTAAGACTGATGTTGAACAAAATAATTCTTCCCCTGGAAAATTATTATTGGATAAGGTGAAAATACCTGTTCCAGTATTTGTAGGAGATAATAAGCCAGCTATAGAAGCGAAAGAAGAGCAGGAGAAGAATAAACGGAAATTACCAGAACCGACAGTAGTAACAACTACTCGAGCTCCTATAGTAGAAAAGAATATTCCTAAACAAGAAATGTCTGAGGAATTGGTACAATTTATAAATAATGAAACACAAATGTTGCTATTGCCCAATGATGATATAGTTTTGGGAAAGCTTATAGATGATGCAAGAATAGAACAAATGGATATGTATTCATTTGTGACTGAGTTTAAGAAAATTTATGATAGAGATAAAAGAAAAAATCAAAGACAGCAAATTGATAATTTTATTAACAATTATAGTAATAATTTTCGAACTCTTTATATTATGCCATGTAATGTAATGAATATGGCATTTAATACTATTATAAAAAATGATCTATCATCTTTGAGGGGGTTATTAGATAATTATCCAATATTACAAAGAAAAGGAGAGAGAAATAATACACTTCTTCATATAGCAGCAGAACAAAATAATTATTATATTGCAAAGTTTCTGATTATTAGGGGAATAAATATTAATCCTATTAATGATGATTGCAAAACATCTTTAGATATAGCGCAGGAGGAGTGTAATGGTAATATTGCTTGCCTGAAAAAAAAGGAAAGAATATAGCTGTTAAATAATTTTCTTTCTAACTTGAAGAGTCAGGGATTTCTTAATGATAGAATAAAGTATCTCAGATAAGAGCAGTCAAACTTATCTAATTAAATCTCTTTTGGGTATATTCCCGGCCGCTTGCGGCGTAATATGGAGGAATGAGCAAATATATACACAAAAGTCATAATGTTACGGTACTGCTGTATCACATGGTATTTCCAGCAAAATATCG
>JAJIYR010000136.1 GCA_020881085.1 Rickettsia endosymbiont of Bryobia graminum
TGCCTTGGTTTTTTACGTATTTTCCTATCATATTCTCATTTCCATGCTTACCTACCGTACTCGTAAATATCCATCAGTCCAAAATTCTCCACCCCATAATTGATTATTTACCTGTGGACTCTGTCTAAATATTTGACGAGCTGTAATACTTTTAATTGTTGTTAGTATTTTTGTTACGTTATAGGTTGGTATAGATTGTATTAAAAAATCCACATGATCTTCGTTAACCCATATTTCTAAAAATTTTATTTAATATCTCTTTTCTATCTCTAAACATACTTCTCGTAATTTTGCTGGAAATACCATGTGATTCAGCGGTCCCGTAACATTATGACTTTTGTGTATATATTTGCTCATTCCTCCATATTACGCCGCAAGCGGCCGGGAATATACCCAAAAGAGATTTAAATAAGATACCTCTAATGTTTGTAATTCAGTACTCTTATTAAAAGGAGTGATGGAGTTATTATTTTCTTCACCTTTCATACTAATAACTTTCTTATACTTTAATAAAGATTAGTTAATTATTGTTAATAAATCAAGAAATATTAATTAACTCCTCTATAGAATTTGCTATAACAATTAAATCTTCATCTCTAGAAAGTCTATGATCGCCATCTTTTATCAATTTCATTACTACTGAATCGGAGCTAAGTTTTTCCAACAACCTATTAGCAATACTATAAGGAACATCACAATCTAACATTCCATGAATTAAATGAATAGGTATTGTTAAGTTAATTTTGCCATTATTAAGCAATAAATGTTTTCTTGCTTCTATTATCAGTTGATGACTTATAAGGTAAACATCTTGGCATTTATTGCCTTTAATTGGTAAATAAGTAAACTGCTCCATTTGTTTTTTTTGAGTATCAGGTAATTTATTCCAAATTAATTCTTCGGTAAAATCTGGAGCTGAAGCAATACCAACAATGGCCTTAATTTTATCGGGGAATTTCATAGCTGCAAGAAGAGCTAACCACCCTCCCATACTTGATCCAACTAAGATACATTGATTATTTACTAACTCATTCAAAACCAATTCAAGACCTGTAAGCCATGAGCCAATTGTTTGATCTATAAAATGTCCTGAAGATTTTCCATGACCAAAATTATCAAACGTGATATAATTATAATCTTGCTTCTTACAATATTCATGAATAAAATGAGATTTCTTGCCATTCATATTAGACATAAGGCCGTGCAAGAAAACAACTAGAGGCGTATTTTTTTTAGTACTTTTATATTGATTGTAAGTGATATATTGATTCTTAATTGTATTAATTTTATACATATATTTAAAAAACCTTATTTAAGAAAGAGAATGATCTCATTAAATCCTAAAAAACGATATCATAAACCAACTATTTTGCAAGTACTTCCATCTCTATATAGTGGCGGAGTTGAACGAGGTACAATTGAAATATCGAAGATGTTAAAAGCCACTGGTCATAATGTAATAGTTGTTTCCGCAGGCGGGAGATTAGTCAGTGAATTAACAACCGATCATATTACCCATATTTACATGAATAGCGCTAGTAAAAATCCATTTACAATATGGAAGAACGTCAAATTATTAACTCAGATCATCAAAGAGCATAATGTAGATATAATTCATGCAAGATCAAGAGCCCCTGCTTGGAGTTGTTACATGGCAGCAAAAGCAACTAATACTAAGTTTATTACAACTTTTCATGGTATTTACAACATAGAAAATCTTTTTAAAAAATACTATAATAGCGTTATGCTTAAAGGAGAAAAGATTATAGCTGTATCTCACTTTGTAAAACAACATATCTTAGCTAATTATCAAGTCTCTGAAGATAAAATAGACGTAATACATCGAGGAGTAGATTACCATTACTTTGATCCTAAGAATATTACTGAAGAAAAACTACAGAAATATCAAAAAAAATATGATATTCCCAAAGATACTCCCATTATATTATTACCTTCAAGAATGACTAACTGGAAGGGGCATCATATTCTAGTTGAAGCGTTAGGAAAATTAAAACATAGAAATTTTTATTGCTTAATGGTCGGAGATTTATCTAAACACCCAAATTTCACAACTCGTGTCAAATCTCTTATAAATTCCCTAAAATTACAAAGCAAAATTCAAATATTCGGTAGTGAAAGCGATATGCTATACTTGTATGGTATTGCTGATATAGTATTATCCACTTCAATTGAACCTGAAGCTTTTGGCAGAACCATAGCAGAGGGGCAAGCTATGGAAAAAATAGTAATCGCAACTAATATAGGTGGAGCTACCGAAACTATAGTAGATCAGCAAACAGGCTTTCATATTATACCAAACAATAGTAACGATTTAATGGAAAAACTAGATCATTGCATCTCTATAATTAACACTGAAGAAGGAAAAAAAATACAACAAGCTGCTCGAGTAGCGGTAATTAATAATTTTTCCCTTGAGTTAATGCTTAACAAAACCTTAGATTTATATAATAGTATGCTTTAATAATTTCTAAATTATTGTAAATTTTTATATTATTGTTGGACATTCAAATTTCGAAGTTTTTTCTGTTGCTGAAATAACCGCCCCTTCTCTTCTACTGCATTAATAAAGTAATAACTAAATATTAAGAAAGCAATTAAAAGTAGGATTACTATAACAATTATAGCCCTAAACTTTCTAGCTGACTCTTCTCTATCTAACCTAGCTTCGACCCCTTCTTCATCCTCTGCTGATCTATATATATTATCTTCTTCCATCCATTTCCCTTAGTTATTTATTAATAATTCAACCTAAGCATACATAGTTGCTTTTTTTTAAGTTTGTAAAGCAGTTTACTTACCTACTTTGTTACAATTAGTTTTTATTAATAAATATACCTAAGTTAAGATAAGTGACTTATAAGTTACTTATCTTACCACTAAATACAAAAAATAATTTTAGGAGATTTACAATAATTATTAACTCATGTTACGCAGTGAAGGTTGAAAGAAGAGAGAAATTGCTATAAAAAAGGAGAGAATAAAATACAATCTGGGTAATAAGAATTGAAAGAAAAATTACTTGATATATATACGGACTACTTAATTAGCCAAAA
>JAJIYR010000137.1 GCA_020881085.1 Rickettsia endosymbiont of Bryobia graminum
ATATCCTCTGATCATTTATATAGTTTAGTATCGATACCTCCTAATATAGCAGTAAGTGAATTTGTACAAAGAGCGAAAGGTAGAACTTCACGTAGAATACAACAAGAATTTCCAGAATTAGAGAAGAGATATTGGGGTAAGCATGTTTGGGGAAGAGGTTATTTTAGTAGAAGAAGTGGTAATATTACAGATGATGTAATTAATGAGTATATAAATAACAATACAGAAGTTCATAAACCAACTTCTATTTCTAACATTACATTGGAATAAGCTTTAGCTTAAACTCTACGGCACTCCTAGTCCCTAACATCAACCTACCGGCTCTCAGCCGGTAGTGGTTGAGTTTAAGATTCTCATGGTCGCATAAGTACTAAAGAATCATAAACTATAACCCAACTACCACCGACGCTATGCAACCGATTATCTAGTGTTGTTGTACATTTCCAAACATTTAAGATCAATTTTTTTAAGTAAATGATCAAATTTCAAATCATAGTTTTGTGCTGCAGCGGCTTTAAGTCGTTTACCAAGAGCATCTACGTCATAACGTTCTTTAGCAGCTAGTTCAATCTTTTCTTTAAATTCATCAGCAGTTTGGGCAAAATGAAACACTTCTGAATAAGGCAATAATGCTTTTATCGGCACAGTAACAACTGGTAGGGCAGCAGCCAAATATTCAAATGATTTGAGAGGGAATGATCTTTCTATAATCCAATCTTGGTCAACAAAAGGAATAATACTTACTGTAGATCTATAAAAATATTTTCGTAGCTCTTTTACTCTCATTAACCCTAAATATTTAACATTTGGGTTTTCGCATAATTTCTGCCAAGCTGGTTCATTAAACACAACTTGACCACAGAACCAAAATTCCCAGTTAGGTAGTTTTTTTACTAGCTCATTCAATAATTCATAATTTAGTTTTGAATAAATATTTCCTTGATAGAATACTACATTTTTCTCACTATTTTTTTTAATTTTGGACACTGATACATATTTTGAGTAAAAATGATAGTCACACCCATTAGTAAGAACAATACTATCATTTCCATAGCCTATATTCTTATAAAAGCTTTCATTTACACCTTCTGAAACAGAAACTAATAAATCAGTCCTTTCCATTGTTAATTTAAACATTTGTACAGGTATATCATCCGTAATTCTCATTGGAGAATCTATAGAAAAATAATCTTCTGTACCATGAAAAATACGTAAAGGGGATTTTATATTTTGTAAATAATCAGCAAAATAAGGGTTATAACTCCAAATTAGAGGACGTTGAACATTTTTTTCAGCTAGGGCCTGAGTTAATAAATCATTTTGTTGTTCTCCATATTGGCCATACATATGCAAAATATACAAATTATTTAGTTCAGTGGTTTCATAGTAATATTTTGGTTCTATCAAATCTGGTTGTACAAAAATTACAGGAAGGTGCTGCGAAAATCTGGAAGCATAGTGATAGCGATTACTTCTAAGTTCGGTATGCCAATTAGACCAAGTTAACATAATAACAGTATCAAAATAATTTGGTAATATATTAGTTTTCGTCATAAAATTACAAGCTCATTGGTATTTTAGATTACAAGTCTAAATAATTTCCTATTTTAATACTCATATAGTAATTTAAACTAGTTAATTCTGTTTACAAGGTATTAGTGTATATTTTAGTATAAAGCTTTATTTATGTACTATAAAAATTACAAAATGAGAAACTATTTCTACAAAATCTTATTTTTACTAGTAATTTAACTAAATATACATAAGCCTAATACTACTCTTTCTTAGTGATCTAGTACTACTTTTCCGGACACGTAGTCTATAAAAGAAAAGGAGTAAAATAAAAGTAATCCCCGCCGCAAGCAGCGGGGTATTTTAGAAGAAAGCTAGCTGATGATCCTCATGCAGTTTCTTATATTCCTTGCCTTGGTTTTTTACGTATTTTCCTATCATATTCTCATTTCCATGCTTACCT
>JAJIYR010000138.1 GCA_020881085.1 Rickettsia endosymbiont of Bryobia graminum
CGAGGAGTAATCTTTTCCATAATTAATTCTATTATTGATAGTTAATATTTCATCTGCATTATAGCACATAATGCAGATATAGTAAAAATGTAAATAAGTGATATCAAGAGAGTAGAAGATATCCTCCTAATGATTATTAAAATAATAAGAAGTATGCTATGAAAAAGAACTGCATTTGTGGAGTAGGGGATCACATTTCCATTATACACTGAATTGAAACTACGTATTTGAATAGAAGAATTAGCAAGATTCTGTGCTGAATTTATCTCTAGAGTGAATAAGATAATAATATTATTTAGTCATTACAGCATACTGAAAATCTTAAATTGTTCCTCTAGGAACAATTGTAAAATCTAAGTAATATCTGCAGATTATCAATGTTATAATGGTAGCGAAAAACTGGACTACTAAAATTCTAGAATGAGATATAATTTTCAGATGCAAAAGAGAAATTATATGTCCAAAAAAGCAAAACAAGATAGTGCGGCAGAAACAACAAAGTTTGTTTTAGAACCAATCAAACCTCAAATGACAAGCGCTCACATTAGCAGCAAATCCGCCGTTCCCCCGCCACAATGCCAAGCATGCAACAACAGTGGCATAGCCTAATTAGTGGCTTCCAAATCACGCCACAATCCAAGAATAAGATATAATTTTCAGATACAAAAGAGAAATTATATGTCCAAAAAAGCAAAACAATATAGTGCGGCAGAAAAAACAAAGATAGTTTTAGAAACAATAAAAGCTGAAATGACAATAGCTCAAACACTGTAGATTTTTTTTCAACCAGTCACGTTCAACAGTTAACTGGCCTATTTGTTCATACAATTGTTTTATGAAATCCTGATGATCTTGTTTCTTGGATTGTGGCTTAATTTGAAAACCACTAATTAATCTATACATCTCTTGTTCTATGTTTGTATTTTCTAGTTTGCTCAGGTAGGTATTCTCTTTTTATAGCTGCGTGTGTTGGTGACAAATTTGTCTTTTGTTTCTATAACTTGTTCATATTTGGGGTGCTCGCTCCACGGGGCTTGCCCCGTAGAGCGTTCACCATAATTTTGAACAATTTTTAGAAGCAATAAACAAATTTTTCAGCAACATCGGCAATTATAAAGATAGGTTACGTACCTTAATAAACGATAATTTCCAAACTATTACCGTTAACTATTTCTCCAACTCTTCAAGTTAATTGAGTATATAAAGAAAAAACTTTTTCTTTAAACTTTAGCGATAAATTTAAAATCTCTGATAAAAATTTAGATAAAATTTCTAAAAACCTACAAACAAAAATTAATCGACCAAAACAAGAAGAAGAAATTAAGCACTCCACTAAGTTAAAGTCCTTAGCTCTCTTAATAAAACAAAAAATTAAACCTCATGTTATAAAGCCAAATGCACAATCAGATAACAAACATCATTATAATAAAACACCAGATAAAACACCAACAACTAATAAACTTAGAGATTCTCAAGGAAATAAAATCTCACGTCTTTGAATAAAAGTATAAACTAAAGTCACATTTTATTCTTGACTATTTCCCTAGTTGCTTTTATCATATCCAACGATTTATTGATAAATATTGTATAAAGGTTCATAGTCGTGGCTAAAAAGAATAAAAATGTTTTGGTAAGGCTTGTCAGCACTGCTGGTACAGGGTATTTTCTTGTAAAGAAACGTAACCCTAAAACTCAAACTGAAAAACTGTCATTTAGGAAATATGACCCTGTAGTTAGGAAGCATGTTCCTTTTAAAGAAGAAAAGATTAAATAGTTAGTAAAAATATTATGGCAACAAAAATTCGTTTAGCAAGAGGGGGATCAAAAAAGCGTCCTCATTATAGAGTAGTAGTAGCAAACGCAACTGCTCCAAGAGACGGTGATTTTCTAGAGAAAGTTGGTACTTATGATCCTATACTTAACAAAGAAGAAGGAAATCGTGTAATTTTAAAATCAGATCGTATCGAGTATTGGTTATCTACTGGCGCTCAACCTACAGAACGTGTAGCTAGATTTATAGAGGAAGCCGGTATAGCTCTTCCAGAATCAATCAAGAAGAAAGTGGAAATTAAGCTTAAAAGCTGCAAGGCAAAGCCTCCTAGAAAAGAAGCAAAACAAGCTTAACTTGTACATATGATATCATCCTAATCTTTATGACCAGGATGGTATTTATATTATCTAAATTAGATAATATAAATTGTTCTTGCCGGATTAGCTCAGTGGTAGAGCAACCGCCTTGTAAGCGGTAGGTCGTCAGTTCAAATCCGACATCCGGCACCATTTTGCTCTTACTGAAAAAATAAATATTAAAGATAAGGATAATATATGAAAATCGTAAGTTCTATAAAAGCTTTAAAAAAAAGGCATAAAGATAACAAAGTTATCAAAAGAAAAGGTAAAATCCTTATTATCAATAAAACAGATAAAAGATTCAAAGCTAAGCAAGGCTAATAAAACTGTCTGCTTAAAAGTTATATAAGGCTTGTACGTACCGTACAAGCCTTAATTTATTTCTATTCTTCTTACAAAACATTGTCTTCAAGCTTAAGCTAAATAACTTAATTCAAACAAGGCAATCTACCTTTACCTTACCCTATAAACGACATAGTCAACTAAGTTATAAGCTTACATAATAGAAAACTGTGGTTTCCTTAATTATATAATAATAAGATTGATCTAGTACTACTTTTCCGGACACGTAGTCTATAAAAGAAAAGGAGTAAAAGAAATGCCAAAAGGAATAAAATATACAGATGAATTTAAACGAGAAGCAGTAAAATTATTACAAGTATCTGATAAATCAGTGAAGCA
>JAJIYR010000139.1 GCA_020881085.1 Rickettsia endosymbiont of Bryobia graminum
AAATCCTATAGAACATTATTGGTTTAAGATTAAGAACGAAATAAGAAAACTAAGTGGTGAATTCAAAGATATTATCATGGCTGTAGAACACGTACTAAAGTTTATTTAAGCGTACCTATTTCCTATGATTTTGCTATATGCTGGAAAATAACCATAAGTACCTAAATTCCAATGAATATCTTGCATACACCCGTTTTTATTAGAAGTAGGCATAATACCTAAATATTCTTGCATTTTCTTATTCCAAACTTCTGGTAACTCTTCTAAAATCATTTGTTCATTAATTAATGCATCTTCTATTTCGAATCTTAAAATATTGTGCATTAAATAGGTTACTTCATCTGCGTCCACTCTAATAAAACCTGGCTTTACTCTAGTAACTAACTTATAAAGATTATCGCTAGAATATTCTGAAGTAGTTAAATGAAATTCATCTCTCAATATTTTTGCTAGATATTCCATAAATTCCCTAGATCTACCGACTTGCATTTCCATTAGTAGAGACTGGCTTTCATGAATAGCCATACCTTTAGCTTGACCAACAGGTTGATTTTTGTATTGATTAGGCAGATTTTGTTCGTATAAACCATGCCCTACTTCATGAATGATACCCATGACAGCTGCAATAAAATCTTCATATCTGTTAGTTAGTCTAACATCATGAGGAGTACCACGACATGAGGGATGACCAGATCGATCAATTCTTCCTTGGTTAAAATCAAATCCTAGTATTTCAGCAATACGAGAGCAAACAAGATACTGTTGTTCTGGAGCAATATTAATATTAATACTAGTTTCTGCACGTTGTTTTTCCGTAATCTTCTGAATTAAAATAGGTATTTTTCTTTTAATTATGGAGTAGGTTTCTTTAATTTCCTGAGTAGTTCTTTCTGGGTCATAAATATCTAATAGAGCATCGTATTTTGTACAAGATAAGTTATCAGATTTAATACTTGCTATTTCTTTAACGCAATCCAGAACTCTCTGCAAGTATGGTCTTAATTTATTATAGTTATTATCTTTCTTAGCAGAACGCCAAACTATTTCACATTGGGTGGTTGCAGCTATATAATTTCTTTGTAAATTATCATCAATATAACTAACCTCTCTAATAGTACGTTCTATTTCTCTGATATTTGCCAATTGCCACGTATCTAAGCTACTTTCTTCTTTCGTTTTTTGTAGTAGGTCCGATATTTTTTCTGACTTTAACATATTATTAGCAATAATTGTTAAATTTGCTATTTCCATACCTCTACTTTCTGCAGATCCTTTTAGCATGTAAGTTGCAATATCCCAATATAAAAGATTGATCACATTATTAACTTGACCAATAGATTCCATTTCTTTTTCTAGCCGCAAATAATTTTTCATATAGGTACTATTACTAATTTTATTTAGGTAAATTTATATTTTTTTTAATCCATTTACTATTGAATATATTTCTTTTTTACTATACACCGTACCAAAATTTTCATGAACTACATCTGTTACACTTTTTGCAGTCCATCCTTTGGATAAATATAAATTTATCATATTTTTTAAATCACTTACTAAACTATCCTTATCAATCTCTAAGGAAGTACCTGAAATTAATAAAACTATTTCACCTTTAATTATATTATTTTGGTAAAAAGTTATAATATCTTGTACCATTCCAGATTTTATTTCCTGATGCATTTTAGTAAGCTCACGGGCTATACATATCTCTCTGTTGCCTAACACATCAAAAATAATTTCTAACGTTTGTAATAACCTAGTTGCAGTTTCAAAGAAGATTAATGTAGCGTTAACAATTGATAATTCACTAAAAATTTTCTTTTTACTTACAATAGTTCTAGGTAAGAATCCGGCAAATAAAAAACGATCTGTAGGTAATCCAGAAATTGTTAACGCAGTGGTTACCGAAGAAACTCCAGGTATAACATCTATAAAATAATTAAATTTTTGTAAATATCTAACTAATTTATAACCAGGATCAGAAATTAAAGGCGTTCCTGCATCTGATATTAAGCTAACTACTGCTCGATTGTTAATATATGCTTTAATCTTTTCTCTTTCTTCAGGAGAACTATGGTCATTATATACCTGTAATTTTACTTTTATATTATGTTTTGCTAGTAATTTACTTGATATTTTAGTATCTTCACAAAGAATAATTGTAGAGTTTTTAAGTGTTTCTAACGCTCTAATAGTTATATCTTCCAGATGGCCAATTGGCGTTGAGACTATATACAATCCTGGTTTAAATATCATAATAAAGAAAATTCATTAGTTTAAAATTATGAATATAATAAAACAAAAATTTCTAAATACTATAGTTTCATTTATTTGTTGTATGATTCTACTTGGATGCCAGTCCAATAAGGAAGTAGAAACACCTATAGAAGAGCGAGAAACTATTGAGATTGCAATATTAATGCCTTTGACAGGAGATAATGCCGTTATTGGACAACAATATAATAAACTAATTAAAATTGGGATAGAAGACAGTTTACAGTCTTATGCTCATGTTACTTCTTATGATGGTTCTGATGAAAAGCAAGTAACGGCAGCAATAGATAAAATAATCGACCGTGAAACAAAAATTATTTTAGGGCCATTATCTGCAAATCTTACCGCTATAGTTGTAAGTAAGGTAAGGCAACATGATATTCTTGTAATTACCATGTCTAACAATCCAGTGTTAGCGGATACAGATCTCTTTGTATTTGGTCATGCACCATTAAAACAACTTACAAAAATAATTAATTATTTTTGTAATAAGGAATATAGTTATTTTTTTGCTCTCTTACCAGACACTCAGCATTCAAAGAATATTAATCAAATAATACAAGATACCTTAACCCAAAAAAATGCTTATTTAGTTCGTAGTGAATTTTATTCAAATCTACCTGAATCAATAAATGATGCTGTGTCTAACATATTAAACAATGTCGAGAATTTAAACGAACAAGAAGATATTTCAAAAAAAGCTGTTATTTATATCTCTGGTGATTCAGGGAATATTAATTTATTATTTGATAGTATTAATAAATATAATTTAGATAAAAAAGCGGTAATGGTAAGTTCTAGAATTAATTAAGCCAATTGTGCATTTTCTTCCCATAGCTCATTTGGTGTTTTATACCCAAGAATTTTTCTTGGTAAATTGTTAAAAAAAATCTTCTATTTTATTTAATTGCTTTATAGTTAATTTTT
>JAJIYR010000140.1 GCA_020881085.1 Rickettsia endosymbiont of Bryobia graminum
ACTGATACGTCAAACAATGCTCGGCGATATTTTGCTGGAAATACCATGTGATACAGCAGTACCGTAACATTATGACTTTTGTGTATATATTTGCTCATTCCTCCATATTACGCCGCAAGCGGCCGGGAATATACCCAAAAGAGATTAAATTAAAATTATGCCTAAAATTTTTATCTATTTCTGACAAAACTAGATATTGTCCTTTATAGTATACTAAAGGATCTATCCCTCTAAATTTAGGTTTTATATTTATTTGTCCTTTACCAAACTCTACGGTAGTAAATGTTTTAATTTTATCATAATATTCTTCAAATAATTTTTGTATCTTAGGATCTTTACTATTTTCGATTTTTGTCATTACATTGCTATCTATACCAAAATGTAATTCATCTTTTGTAATAAGTTTAATATCTATAGCTCGTCTTAAAATATGAGAAAAGCAGTCATATACTACTGCATTCCAAGTACTACCCGATAAATTCTGAGTAAAATCTAGAGATAAAACAGCAAATTTTTTAGCAATTTTAGGATTTGTGAAAAACCATTTATTATCTTTAAACTGTAAATTTTCAACTATTTTCTTTGCTTCAATTTTTGAAATTTTCTTTAAAATAATACCGGTATGAATATTATACTGAATACGATCTGCACAGAGAAGTGGTAATGGTTGCTCTAACGCTATATAACTTGGGTTATCAGGATCAAGTTCATCAGGAGAAATGTTGTACTTACTTACAATTTTTTGAATATCCATTTTTTTAAAAAACCACATATGGATAGAATCTTGATAAGATTTTGCCTGATTAGCTTTATAAAACAGATTATCTCCTAGATGTGAAAAAACAGTATGGGAGGTGTCATGGAGTAAACCAGTTACTTGCTCAATTTTTGAAGTTTCTGCTTTTTGTAGGAGTGCTAGTACTCCTATACTATGGTCATAACGACTGAAAAATGGTAAAAGTTCTAAATAAGGTTGTGGACCAGATTGATCAATATTTTTTAACCTCTGCATGGCTTTGCTTTCTATTAATTCCTCTAGTAAAGGATCGTCTATCTTTGAATCGCCCCATACTGTGTGAATTACTTGTTCACCATAAGAAGATAAGCAAACAATAAAATTTGCTAGTAATACAAAAAATAATTTCTTTATCATTAATCTTTTTGACTTATAAATTGTTAGGGTATAAAGCTGTAACCCTAGCAATTTATAGGTTTTGATGGATAATAAGTCAATTATTAAATATTATAAAATTGCTAAAAAAACATTAATATTAGATAACTTACTTAATATCTTTTTAGCTACTTCAAAATCACTAAAAGGTAGTTTTTGAGTTCCTATAATTTGGTAATCCTCATGACCTTTGCCAGCAATTAACAAGATATCCTCTTTTTGTAGATTATCTATGGTTTGAGTGATAGCAGTTTCTCTATCTGCTATTTCTAGATAGTTAGAGTTAGTTACTCCTTGGATAATTTGTTGCCTTATTAAGTTTGGTTGTTCGGTTCTGGGATTGTCATCAGTAATGATTAGCTGGTCAGCTATTTTGCTAGCAATTTCTCCCATTTTTGGCCTTTTGCTAGAATCTCTATCACCACCACAACCAAATATTACTTTTAATAGACCATTTACTGGTTTTATTTTTTTTAATTCCAGTAATGTTTTTTCTAAAGCATCAGGAGTATGGGCATAATCAATAAATATATTCTTCTGATTCTCAGGATTACAAGAATATCCTTGATTTAGATCATTAGTGACTCTTTCTAACCTGCCTTTAACAGCTTGGATTTCTGGCAATTTTGTTATTATATCCTCAAAGGGAAAACCAGTAATATGAACCATCAAAGTCGCTATTAATAAGTTGCTTGCTTGAAAACTACCAATAATTTTAGTATTAAAATTATATTGTTTGTTTTGATAGGTAAATTTAATATCCTGTCCATGAACTGACTGGTTTGTATTTATTATGTTTACATCTCCATTAGTTCCAACAGTTAAAAATTTGATATCATGTTGTTGTAAATAATTTTTAATAAAATCTGATTGCTCTATCTCTGAATTTATTATGACAAAAGCTGATGGCAATAAATTATTAGTAAATAAGCTTAGTTTTGCTAATAGATATGCATCCATATTTTGATGGTAATCTAGATGATCTTGGCTAAAGCTAGTAAAGCAAGCAGCATGAGTTTTGATTCCTTCTAGCCTTCCTTGGTCAAGGCCATGACTTGAGGCTTCAAACGCTATGTAATTAACTTGATTCTCTGCCAAAATATGCAAAATATGTCTAATTGAAATAAGATCAGGAGTAGTTAAAGAAGGTATTTGCTTGAGAGTTTTAGAGATAACAGGAATGTCTTTTGAACATTCAACACCAATAGTACCTATAGATGCACTGGATTGTCCGAGTAAAGAATATAATTGTCTACAATATGATACTACTGAGCTTTTACCATTTGTTCCGGTAGCACTTACTATATGTTTAGGTAATAATGGGTAAAGAATCTTAAGTGCTTCTATTAAAGCTGCTCTAGCATTACTTACCAAAGCTATATTGACTTGATTAGTAAAAATATTAGGATTTTCTAGACTGCAAGGATCATCAGTGACTATAAATTTTATTCCCTTCTCTATGACTTGATCAATAAATTTATTACCATTAGAATTTATACCTTGTAGAGCAAAAAATATATTACCAGTTTGAACTAATCTCGAATCGCAAGATAGTCCAGTGATTTTTTGTGATTGAATTTGATCAAGAAAATAATTAAAAGCTATTATCAATTTATACCTAATTACTATATAGTTCAGTTTTTATAATATTTTGCTAGGAGTATTATGTCAAAAACTTCATTAACAAAACAAGATTTATCAATTTTAATAGGAAATAGCTTAGACCATTTTGATACAGCCATTTATGGTTTTCTTGCTCCTGTTATAGCAAAAATTTTCTTTCCTAATAATGATCCAATAGTTGGTTTGATCTTAGCATATAGTATATTCGCTAGCTCAATATTCACTAGACCGATAGGTTCACTAGTTTTTAGTATGATTGCTCAAAAATTGGGGGCAACTAGAGCTTTATCTTACTCACTAATAGGTGTGGCTATTACTACTATATTGATTGGATTTCTTCCTGCTTATAAGCCAATAGGTTGGCTTTCACCATGTATACTAACTATTAGTCGTATGTTGCAAGGAGTATTTGCTGAAGGAGGAAATACTATTGCTAAACTATATATTATAGAAAATAAAATTCATATTAAGGCTCTAAAAGCTTCAAGTATATATCAGATGTCAAGCATGTTTGGAATTATTCTTGCGTCATTTGTCAGTATGATGCTAATTAATACTAGTTTTCATGATTATTGGAGATTATGTTTTATATTTGGTGGCAGTACTGGAATAGCTGGTTATTATCTTAGACGCTATTTTACTAAAGAACCTATTATAATTAGACAAAAGATTACAATAAATAATACTATAAATTTGGTAAATAATAATAAGCAAAAAATTCTTTGTGTATCAATCGTTAATGGTTTTTCTTATATGACCTACGCAATACCTTTTATAGTAATGAATAGCTTTATCCCGCTTATTACTTCTATTTCCTTAGAAACAATGATGGCGTATAATACTTTATTGCTAATAATAGATGCTATTCTATTCGTACTAATATACCATTTAATAAAGAACTACGATCCTACCAAAGTAATGATTCATTCTGCAAATATTTTATTAATTACTATCATTCCATTATGGTTTTATTTTGATCATTCTTCCTTATGGTATATTGTGTTAGTGTGTTTATGGATAGTTATATTAGGGGTTGCCTTTGCTTGCCCTATCAATATTTGGGTCAATGGCTTATTTGATGATTCAAATAAATATCTATTATCTGGTATAGGAAGTAGTATCGGTAGTTCTATAATTGGACGCTTTACTCCAGCGATTTGTATTGCTCTTTGGCATTTTACTGGCATATCTATCTCTATAGCTATATATATTGCAGCCGTTTCGTCTATTACAGTTTGGGCATTAAAAACAGCTAACAAAAATTAAACGTGATAAAAAATATTCTCATAACGTTATTTATAGCTTTATATACAGTATTTATATGAAAATTTCCTTCACATATATTAATAATCAATATATTTTATAATCATACAGACCATACGCAATAGAACTATATCTGTAATTGTACAATACTAACAAAATATGGAAGATAATAATGATTTGGTCTACAGAAGACTTAAAATTAGCGCTGAAAATAGATATTAATTCAAATATTTGCGGAGGACAGGTACAATTTAACTCTACCTCATTAGAAAAAGGTGATTTATTTATTGCTCTAAAAGGTAATAAAGATGGGCATGATTATGCTAAAGATGCCTTGAATAAAGGGGCAAGTGCTGTAATTATTAGTCATAAAATAGAAGGGGTTGAACCTAATCAAGCTATTTTAGTACCAGATACATTATTAGCTTTAATGCAAATGGCAGAATATAAGCGAGCAAAATCAAAAGCCGTTTTTATTGGTGTGACTGGTAGTAGTGGCAAAACTAGTACTAAGGAAACTCTAAAAGTCATATTAAGTTCTTTCGGTAAAACTTTTGCCAGTAGAGGAAATTTTAATAATAATTTAGGGGTGCCAATCAATCTTGCTTCTATGTCAGATAATATAGAATATGCTATATTTGAAATGGGGATGAACCACCACGGAGAAATTAGAGAACTAACAAAAATAGTCAGACCTGATATATCAATTATTACTACAATATCAGCAGCTCATCTTGAGTTTTTTAAATCTGTATCAGATATTGCAGATGCTAAATGTGAAATTCTTGAATCTATGTCCAAAGATGGAGTAGCTATTATAAATATTGACAATCAATATTATCTGCGTGTTTTACAGAATATCCGAAAGTCATCAATAAATAATATTATTACTTTCGGTAAATCTAAAGAGGCTGATTCACAGCTAGTCTTGTATGAACAAGCTGAATATAAAACTCATTTAAAATATTCAGTACTTGGAAGTATTCTAGATGCTGTTGTATCGTTTGTACCAGAGCATAATGCTATAAATTATACCGCAGCTCTTGCAACAGCATATGTTCTTAAGTTAGATATTGCTAAAATTAATTTAGAAAAAATACAATTAACTGAAGGAAGGGGGAAAATAGTTAATGCTGAATATAATGGCCACAATTTCAGGATTATTTGCGATTATTATAATGCTAACCCGGAATCATTAAAAGCTTCTCTATTATCTTTAAAACAGCTTAATTCTAAGAAAAAGATGGTTATAATAGGTGACATGCTAGAATTAGGCATGGATTCACCGGAATTACATAAATCTTTAGTACCTTCAATTATTGAATCGGGAGCTGACAAAGTATTTTTAGTAGGAAATATTGTAAAATATATCTATGAGTTATTACCCAATGGAATAGAAAAGAAGCATTTTATAAATGTAGATTTATTAATGGATGAATTAGAAAAATTACTAGTAGGAGATGAGTTGGTTTTAATAAAAGGTTCAAGAAGTATTAAGCTTGATAAAATTATTCAAAAATTTAAGGTATTGTAATGATATATAATCTTCTTCTTCCGTATATACACACGTTGCATATTGCCAATTTATTACATTATCTTACTTTTAGAATGGGGCTTGCTATATTATTTAGTTTGATTATTTCATTTATAATAGGACCTAAAATTATTAGATTTTTACAAAATTTGCAGAAATATGGTCAACCAATTCGTGATGATGGACCTGAAACTCATAAGTTAAAGGTTGGAACCCCTACTATGGGGGGGATAATGATAATTATTTCTGTTTGTTGTTCAACTTTACTCTTCACTAATCTTACCAACAAATATATATGGATAACACTTTTTGTATTTATTGGTTTTGGGGTAATTGGTTTCATAGATGATTACGCTAAAATCAAAAAGAATCACCACGGGGGGATTAGTGGAAAAAAGAAATTATTATTTCAGTTTTCTATTTGTTTGATTGCATGCTTATTATTAAATAGTTTGAATGAAAATAATGGTAATGTGCTTAGTATACCATTTTTTAAGAATCTAATAATTGATTTAGGAATATTTTATATACCATTTGCTATGTTTGTAATAGTAGGGGCTTCTAATGCTGTTAATTTAACTGATGGTCTTGATGGTCTTGCTATAGTTCCAATAGCTATTACAGCTGCTTCTTTTACCTTAATTATATATTTGGTAGGTAATAGTTTTTATGCAAATTATTTGCAAATAATTCATGTATCTAATATTTCTGAATTATCAATTTTTTGTGCTGCAATTGTTGGAGCTAGTTTAGGGTTTTTATGGTTTAACGCTCAACCAGCAGAAGTTTTTATGGGAGATACTGGTAGTTTGAGTTTAGGTGGTGCTCTAGGAATTGTAAGTGTTATTGCTAAGCATGAAATTGTCTTGGCAATTATTGGTGGATTATTTGTTATAGAGACATTATCAGTTATTATTCAAGTATATTATTTTAAAACTACAGGAGGAAAGAGAGTATTTAAAATGGCTCCTCTTCACCATCATTTTGAGAAATGCGGTTGGTCAGAATCAAAGGTAGTAATACGTTTTTGGATTATAGCTATAATATTTGCTTTAATTGGTCTATCCTCATTAAAGCTAAGATAGTGTAACGGAGATTCTATAAAGTTTTTATTCCTATAGTTAATTTCATTAGCATTTTATGGTTTGTAATGTCGTAATTAATATGTCTATCAAATAATCTACTATAATGGCCAGCTCTTGGTGATGTAATTAGACTATAAATGGGTGTAGTCGGGAGATTTAAACAATGATTATTATGTTCCTACACTAGTAATCAAAAAACCCCAGGGTCTTATACTATATGGCAATTGGGATCACCACTAATTAGTCTTGTTCCTCTTTCTCTTCTGAGTTATCAGTATCAGCGCTATTGGTATTAGACTGTTTTTGTTTTAGTAATTTACTTTTTTCTTCTATAGAAGAAATGAAAAAATAAGTAAATATTAGAAAACCAAGTATAAAAAACACAGAAAATATAGCAGCATTTCTTTTTACTATAGCTTCTTCCTTATCTAGACGTATTTCCTGTTCTTCATATGTTTCGCCACGTTCATTACGCCATACTTCTTCATTGAAAACAGTTTTATCCATATAATTCCATATTTTTAATAAGTTTGTAGTAATCAAATTATAACATAGTATACTGTTCGTAAATGAAGGGTTGCAAAGATAGGAGAGCTATTGTAGAGTTTAGGACATTGTGAGTAAGAATGTATTGACAGAAGAACAAAGAGAGAAGTTGAAGGAACGTCATAAGACAGAACGAGACGGACGCA
>JAJIYR010000141.1 GCA_020881085.1 Rickettsia endosymbiont of Bryobia graminum
TTTATTTTGGCTAATTAAGTAGTCCGTATATATATCAAGTAATTTTTCTTTCAATTCTTATTACCCAGATTGTATTTTATTCTCTCCTTTTTTATAGCAATTTCTCTCTTCTTTCAACCTTCACTGCGTAACATGAGTTAGTTCATTAATAATGATTTCAGAGATTGATAGAGTGATTTTCTTGAAAAAGTTTAATAAATGTCACAGTTTTTAAACATAATTTGTTTTATAAAAAGCTATAGCCTTATCCAAATCTTCTTGTGTATCAACTGAAATAGGAATATTTGTGACATGACAAACTCCTATAGACATATCATTTTGTAGCGCTCTTAATTGTTCAAGCTTTTCACTTAATTCTAATGATGAAGGTGGTAATTTTACAAATTTATTTAGCGCATCTTTACGGAAACCATAAATACCTATATGGTATAAAAATTTGCTAGCTCCATGTGGAATTAAGCTACGGGAGAAATAAAGGGCTTTATTTCTATTATCAATTATAGCCTTGACATTACTAGCAGAATCAGCTGTTTCTATATCAACTTCTGCTACAGGAGTTATTATATCATAATCACTATTTTTTAGGTTTTCGATAACGGCTAAAATGGATTTTGGTTCTACAAAAGGCATATCACCTTGAACATTTAAGACATATTTAATATTTTGATTATTAGGTATTGCTTGAAATGCCTCATATACTCGGTCAGTACCAGAAGCACATTCTGGCTTTGTTAAAATAAATTGTCCACCATAATTAGTGACAGTTTCTGCAATGAGTTCAGAATCAGTTGCAACAAAAATATTCTCTAAGCCAGTTAATTTAACTTGCTTAAGGACGTGGAGAATCATTGACAGGTTGCCTATGTTCTGCAAAGGCTTATTACTAAGCCTTACTGAGCCAAGTCTTGAGGGAATGATAATAGCGACATCTGAGTGCATAAAATAGCCATATTTAAGTTTTGGACAATAATATGCAAAATTTTAATAAGAGGAAAAGGTTTTTTTACTATTATTGACCTTTTATGTCAGCTACTCAAGATCTATGTTGATTTTATAAACCAGTTGGTTCAAATAAGACTTAGAATAACAGGTTTAGTAAAGGGGTGAAATATGACAAATCAAACTAATTTCTATAGTTTTCTTACAAAAATCTATTTCAGATTACTACAAAAACCCTGTTGATAATATTATGGAAGCCTAATAATAAAATATGATATTATAATCAGATAATTTTTGAAGGCTTTAGCAATATGCCAAATAAGTTTCTATACAAAGCAGCTTATTATTATAAGCATTATAATATTTGGAGAAGGAAGAGTGTTTCTATAAAATAGGGGAAGAATTATTAATAAATTTGTAGGATTTCTATATTAAATATCCTACAAATTTATTAATAATATTATGACCAAAGACTTTTCATTTTGTTGAAAATATTAGAATCATCATCTTTATTTTTAGCTAATTCTTTTTCTAACTCTTCTAATAATTCTTTTTGCCTTTTATTAATATGCTTAGGTACCTCAATATGCATATGTGTAAGCATATCACCTCTAATAGTTGACCGAACTTTAGACATGCCTTTGTTTTTTAATCTTAATTGATCGCCATTTTGAGTGCCTGCAGGTATTTTTAACTTTACTTTACCGCCTTCTATATCTGGTACTTCTACTTCACCACCTAAGGCAGCAATTGTAAAGCTAATAGGTAATTTGCAATGTAAGTTAATTCCATCAACTTTGAAAAGATCATGAGGCTTAATATTAACAAAGATATATAAATCTCCGTTACTTCCACCACGCAATCCTGCTTCTCCTTCACCAGTAAGACGAATTCTAGTACCTTCTTCTATTCCAGCTGGAATATTTACTAATAAACTTCTACTTTGAGATAATTTGCCTTGTCCATGGCATTTTTTGCATGGATTCTTAATAATTTGTCCTAAGCCCTGGCATTTTGAGCAAGTTTGTTCTATAGTAAAAAAACCTTGTTGAATTCTTGTAACTCCTTGACCTGAACAGCCAGTACAAGTAGACATGCCGCTATTATTTTCTGAACCACTACCACTACAAGTAGTGCATTTTATGTCACTAGTAAAATTAATATTTTTATCTATACCTTTAAATGCTTCATTTAAAGTAATGGTGACATTATATTTTAAATCTGATCCTCTAGATGAAGCAGAAGGTTTCTGTCTTCTCCCACTACCTCCCATAAAGTCACTAAAGAAATCACCAAATATATCATTTATATCTTGACTAAACCCAGAGTTGCTATGTCTTCCTGCTGATGCTCCACCACTAGCATGAAAAGCATCATGACCAAAACGGTCGTAAGCTGCTCTTTTTTGTTCATCTTTTAAAATATCGTAAGCAGCGCTGATTTCTTTAAATTTCTTTTCTGCTTCTTTATCATGTGAGTTACGATCAGGATGATACTGCATCGCAAGCTTATGATAAGCTTTTTTTAATTCTGCTGGAGTTGCTGATTTACTGACGCCAAGAATTTGGTAATAATCTTTTGTGCTCATATATTTGTAATAATAATTTAAAATTACTCGTCATTGCAAGCCTCTAGTAGGCGGCTTAGTAATCGAGAAAAGTCTTGAAGAGAATTCCAATTTAATTCGATAGTTGTGCCGGCTTAAGCTGGCACAACATAAAGATACAAAAACTCTTGATGGGGTAACAGTTGGTATGTAACTGTTAGTGGTTTATATTGCCACTAAAACCTATCAGTTCTTTTACTTTTTATCCTCACTAACATCTTCATAATTAGCGTCAACTACTTTTTCTTCATTAGAAGAGTTATCTTCAGCATTTGCCTCAGCATTTTGTGGTTGATCTTTATACATTGCTTCACCAATTTTCATGCTACTAGTCATTAAAAGATCAGTTTTTTCTTTTATTTGCTCAAGGTCATTTGATTCTAAAGCTGACTTTAATTCTTGTATAGTATTTTCTATTTCTTGCTTATTTTCAGTAGCAATTTTACTTTCATGCTCTTTTAAAGTTTTTTCAGTTGAATATATCAAGCTATCAGCGCTATTTCTAGCTTCAATTAATTCACGACGCTTTTTATCTTCAGCTGAGTTTTTTTCAGCATCTTTGACCATTTGTTCAATATCAGAATCGCTAAGTCCACCAGAAGCTTGAATAGTTACTTTTTGTTCTTTGCCACTAGCTTTATCTTTAGCAGAAACATGAGTTATGCCATTAGCATCTATGTCAAAAGTAACTTCAATTTGTGGTAATCCTCTAGGAGAAGGGGGGATACCTTCAAGATTAAACTGACCAAGTAACTTATTATCAGAGGCCATTTCTCGTTCACCTTGGAATACTCTAATAGTTACAGCGTGCTGATTATCCTCAGCAGTAGAGAAAGTTTGGCCTTTTTTAGTAGGTATAGTAGTATTACGATCAATTAACCTAGTGAAAACTCCTCCAAGTGTTTCAATGCCTAAAGATAGAGGGGTTACATCTAGTAATAATATATCAGTAACTTCTTTATTTAATACCGCACCTTGAATAGCTGCTCCAAGAGCCACTACTTCGTCAGGATTAACGCCTCTATGTGGTTCACGGCCAAAAAACTCTTTTACTTTTTCAATAACTTTTGGCATTCTTGTCATACCACCAACTAATACTACTTCTTGAATGTCAGAAGCCTTTAAGCCTGCATCTTTTAAAGCTTTTTTGCATGGTTCAATTGTTTCATCAATTAGATTTATTACTAAAGATTCTAATTTTGCTCTAGTAAATTTAATATTTAAGTGTTTAGGACCTGATGCATCAGCAGTAATATATGGTAGGTTAATATCTGTTTCTAAAGTTGAAGATAATTCCTTTTTTGCTTTCTCGGCAGCTTCTTTTAAACGTTGTAGAGCTAATGGATCTTTGCGTAGATCGATACTGCTGCTTTTTTTGAATTCTTCTATTAAGTAATCTAGAATTCTAGAATCAAAATCTTCTCCACCAAGAAATGTATTACCATTAGTTGCTTTTACTTCAAATACACCATTTCCTATTTCTAGTATTGATACATCAAAAGTACCACCACCTAAATCATATACAGCTATTACTTTATTTTCTGTTTTGTCAAACCCATAAGCTAAGGCAGCTGCTGTTGGTTCGTTGATTATTCGTAGTACCTCTAATCCGGCAATTTTACCAGCATCCTTTGTTGCTTGACGTTGAGAATCATTAAAATAAGCAGGAACTGTGATTACAGCTTGGGTTACTTTTTCCCCTAAATGACTTTCAGCAGTTTCTTTCATTTTTTGTAAGATAAAAGCACTGATTTGGCTTGGTGAGTATTTCTCACCTTTAACTTCAACCCAAGCATCATTATTAGTGGCTTTTACTATTTTGTATGGTACAAGATCCTGATCTTTTTTTACCATAGGGTCATTAAAAGCTCTACCTATTAATCTTTTAATTCCGAATAAAGAATTTTCTGGATTAGTTACAGCTTGACGCTTAGCTGGATCACCAACTAATTTTTCATTAGAAGCAGTGAAAGCCACCATTGAAGGGGTTGTTCTTGATCCTTCAACGTTTTGAATAACTTTTGCTTCTTTTCCTTCCATTACGGCAACGCAAGAATTAGTTGTTCCTAAATCTATACCTATTACTCTTCCCATATATACTCCTAAACCCAATTTTTTCTAATTTCATTTGTTTTTCTTATGATAAATTGAGATATAATGTTCAGTTATAGATTTTACAAGGGGGTGTAGAAAAAAATATAAATTTTTAATATAAAAAAAAGAATAGGTATATACAAACTAATTTTATATGGTAAATTGATCCTTTTGATATAAGCTTTTTAAGAATAAATTTTTTTGAATTGATTATCCAGCTGATGGTTCAAACCTCTACCTTCAGGTGGAGAAACTTTAGTTTGAAGAAGTCATAGTCATCCTATAAAATAAGTAAATAGGACTTATTTTATAGGATGACTATGACAGAATATGAGAAAGGGAAACA
>JAJIYR010000142.1 GCA_020881085.1 Rickettsia endosymbiont of Bryobia graminum
TTGAAAGACCATCATCTAGAGCTTTGAATAGTTTTGTTCTTAAATCGTAACTGTAACTGCTTGCCATAATTTATTTCCTATTAATTTATACCATATTATATTAACATATAATGTACCTACTTCCTATGGTTTTGCTATATATTTATTTAATGCGTTGTGATCTTGTACAACTACATGGAGATTTACAATGCTATTTTCATGACTTAATGTCATTCCTAACTAGATAGAAATGGAGTCTTTTTACTTCACAATTAATATATTCTTATATTGATAGTTAATATGAATTTTTTTTAATTAAAGATTTTATTTCATTTCTCATAAAATAAATAATTACTAAAAATATACTAGAAGTACTCATAATATAAAAAGCTGGAGCATAGAATAAGCCTGTTTCCTCAACAAGCAAACGTGAGATAATAGGAGAAGTTCCACCAAATATCGCAATACCTAAATTATAACTAAAGGCAACTCCTGAAAATTTCTGCTCAGGTGTAAATATAGATATTATAAATATATAGGCAGAACTAGATATTGCTCCACTAATAGATGCCAGCACAGTTAAGGCTAAAAGCTGCTGCCAACTCTCTGATAATGACATAGAAATTAATGTAGGTAAGGCTAATACAAATAACGCAATAGCTGCTAATGTAATCATCTTAAATTTACCAATGACATCCGCAAGCCAACCAAATAAAGGCATAGTTATCATTGCAATAAAAGAAGCATACAACAGGTAAATAAGGGCAATAGTATTATTAAGATGCAAAACATTATGATAATACACATTTACATAAGATTTTACTAAATACATAACACTGCTAGCAACAGCTCCAGCACAAAATGTTAAAAACATTGCTTTCCACGCAGTTCTGATAACATTAGAAAAAGGAGCTTTTAAAATCTTTTTTTGGCTAGCTAGCATCTGAAAAATAGGGGTTTCTGATACACGTAAACGTAAATAGAACCCTACAAGACCCATAAAACCACCAAGTAGAAAGGCAAAACGCCAAGCAAAATCAATATGAAAGAAATATTGCTCTATAATTATTCCAAGCAAAGTAGCAATTAATGTGCCAGCAATATTTGAACCATGAACTAAACCAGCTGTTAAACCGGGTCTTAAATTTTGATGATGTTCTAAAATAAAAATAGCTGCTCCTGCACCTTCCCCACTAATACACAACCCTTGTAAAAGTCGTATTATTACTAATGTAACAGGCGCATAAATCCCTATATCGTAATAAGATGGAACTAATCCCATAATAAATGTTGATATGGTCATACCAAGCATTGAGATAATTAAAGATGTTCTCCGGCCATATTTATCGCCTATATAACCGAATAATATTCCCCCTATAGGTCTGGTAACAAATCCTACAGCAAATACTCCTAAACTTAGTAATATTTGGATAAATTCTGAATCGGATGGGAAAAACGTACGACCAATGACGGATGAAAATACTGAATATACCGTAAAATCATAATATTCAAGTATATTACCTGAGATAGCCGATAGAAAAACAGATTTGGGTTTGCTCATCTAGTTTCTGATCAATCAAATTTAATTGATTCGAATTATAAACAACTTATACAACTTATAAAGTAGAAAATAATTTTATTTCCCTTACTGAATTCTTTTGAATTCAAATTAGTATCTAGTAAAGTAAAATTTTTACCTTTCAAGCCCGGTATTTTGTGGATTACCAAGGTTTACTTGCTCAATAATACGATCTAATTCCATTTGGCTACAAATACCAAGCAACACAGGATCACGAGGACTAATATTTTTCATATTCCAATGACTACGGTCACGGATCGCTTCTATTGTAGACTTAGTAGTCCCAATTAATTTAATAATCTGACTATCTGAAATTGCTGGGCAATTTTTAAGTAACCAATATATTGCGTCTGGTTTATCTTGACGTCTAGCAATAGGAGTATATTTTGATTGCTGCTTTTTCTTAGCACTGACTAATTCATAGGCAGCACTAACAGAAAGATTTAATCTACTCTTTGGATCTTTAGTACAACGTTCAATTTCTTCTTTAGTTAATTGACCACCTGTAATCGGATCTAATCCCTTAATACCTTCGGATACTTCACCATCTGCCATACTTTCTATTTCTAGCTCATGCATCCCACAAAAATCACCTATTTGTTCAAATGTTAAAGCTGTATTTTCAATCAACCAAATCGCTGTTGCTCTAGGTAATATAGGTAATTTCTTTTGTATACTCATTCGACTAATATATTATATGGTTAACTATTGTGAGACGCTAATTCATTTCTGAACAGCAATATGTTTTTATAAAAGATATAGTATTTTATAATCGATAAGTCAATAACAGACTTTTTATAGATTTATTCTACTTACTAAAGTTTGCTTTTTCCCCTCCTTTTAAGTAAGAAGAACTAACAAATTAGTGAACTAAAATAACGTTTTAATTAGTACAATGTTAGCTCGTCAAGTCACTTTAATCTACCTTGACTCATTGGAATTGATTTTTTTGGTGTTATTATAGGTGAATTAATATTTTTTTTAAGTAAGCTACCTTCTAAATTAGAAATTCCATAATCCTTAGCAACTTTCTTAATATTTTCAAGTTCTTTACTAAATTCTTTCCGATGTCCAGTTAGTTCAGAGGCTTTTTGCTTTAATTTTAATATAGATTGTTTATACATTTCTGCGTCGTTAGAGACTATTGCCCCTAGCGTTGAAACGGCAGCAGTAACAGTTGATTTAATATTTGCCCAAATCCCTTTTTGCGTTTTCTCTTGTTTTATATCGCACCACTGGGTTAAAGTTGATAGTCCGACTTGAATCACTGAATCTCTATTACGCGGCGTTTTATCAAAAGTTTCTTGCAATTTAGTTATTTGTTCTTTAAATTCCTGAGCGTTACTTTCTCCTATTTTTTCACCTATTTTTGGGTCACTCGCCAATCCATTAAAAGTACTTATTATGTTCTGTAATGATTGATTTTTTTCTACATCTATAATTATTTTTTTATCTGTCAATACTCTATCTGTTAAATCCTTTATACTTGCTGTTCTATCTTTTGTTGCCCCATTTGTGAATTGTTCAAATACTTCAATAATATCTTTAGCCTGAGGTAGTAATTTGGGATTAGTTAATACACTACTAAGAACGCTTCTATATTTTTCAAGAAGTTTTGTATCTTTGTCAACAATAGGGGTATCCTTACGACTAAAAATATCGAGAGCCTGAATCGCCTCTTTTAATACTCCATCATCAAACTTTATTTCAACACTATTAAGAATTTCATTTATCTTCTTATAACAAATATCTTTTTCATTCACACCTACACTTGCTTTGGACATGATATTACTTTCCTCTTTAATTGTTTAATATTGAATGTTTAAATGGAAGTAATACATTGTTTATATGGAGCCGTCAACCCAACTCAAAACTAATAAAAGTAATCCCCGCCGCAAGCAGCGGGGTATTTAGAAGAAAGCTAGCTGATGATCCTCATGCAGTTTCTTATATTCCTTGCCTTGGTTTTTACGTATTTTCCTATCATATTCTCATTTCCATGCTTACCTACCGTACTCGTAAATATCCATCAGTCCAAAATTCTCCACCCCATAATTGTTTCTTTACCTGTGGCCCCTGTCTAAATATTTGACGAGCTGTAACACTTTTCATTGTTGTTCCTCTTTTTGTTACGCTATAGGTTGGTACAGAGTGTACTAAACAATGGACATGATCTTTATCAACAGATATTTGTAAAAATTGTATTGGATATCTCTTTTCTATCCCTAAACATACGGCGCGTAATACTTGTGCTACGCATACGTCAAACAAGACGCGGGCCTAT
>JAJIYR010000143.1 GCA_020881085.1 Rickettsia endosymbiont of Bryobia graminum
TAATTAATGAGTATATAAATAACCATACAGAAGCTCATAAACCAACTTCTATTTCTAACATTAGATTGGAATAAGCTTTAGCTTAAACTCTACGGCACTTCTAGTCCCTACCATCAACCTACCGGCTCTCAGCCGGTAGTGGTTGAGACTGCTTTTAGGAATTCAACATTGCAAGCTGCATATTTTATGATGGTTGCTAGATCTGTTGGTCTTAGTTGCGGTCCGATGTCAGGTTTAATGAAGAGTCTATAAATAATAGTTTTTTAGTAATTCAAGTTACAAAGTAAATTTTATATGTAATATTGGATATCGTGACGGAGAGAATGAATTTGCTCGTTTACCAAGGTTAGATTTTGAGGAAGTTTGTAAAATTATATAATTTAAATTTAATTAAGAGTTATAGAGATATTATGTTGAAATAAATATCAAACAATCTTGAAATAGGTTCAGGATGTGGATGTAATTTAATGCGTTATCTTATTGAATTAATATATAAAGTAAAATTTTTTAGTTTACTAAGAACTTAATTTGGGTATTGTAGCAACAAATTATCTGTTTTTAATATTAGAATAAGTGTTTATTATAAATAAATATAACTTATTCTGTAATGTGTGTTAAAATCAGCTGAAATTCTATGAATATTTTATAGTAATAGTAATGGATAAACTATTAAGTTCAGTACAGGATTATATTAAGTCTGGAGAATATTTTACCGATGCCAGAAGTTGGTATAATTCAACTTATATGTACCCCCTTATTCAAAGATCAGTAATATTATTACTTACTGTAGTAATACTAGTGCTATTTATAGTTTTAGCTATTACAGCTAATAATCTATTGCCAATAGATAGGCAAATAAGATATGCAATTGCTGCAAAATCTCTAAAAAACGCTACAATAACTCCTGCAGATCATATTAGTAACAATCCTATAAGTTCTATTGCTGATATTATGATTAGAAATTATGTGATACACAGGGAATCGTATGATTATGACACATTGTCTTCTCAGTTTCAGTTTGTTCACAATAATTCGACGAGGATAATTTTTCTACAATTTTCCAATTACATGAATATTGATAATCCGCTATCTCCAGTAATGCGCTATCAGAGAAATTTAAGACGTTCTGTTGATATAAAATCAGTGAGTTATAAGACAGGTAATGAAGTAGAGGTAATATTTACTTCTCTAGTTAAAAATATTTATAATGAAATTTTAGAAAATATGGTATGGCAAGCGACAATGAGCTATGAAATTGATCCGATTAATATTTATATACCAGCGAATTCAAGATTTAATTTTGCTATTACTAGCTATAAGTTAAAGTTAATAGAAGATAAAAATAATAAATAAATGAAGCAAGTAATGATAGACTTCTTAGACAAATTAAAAATATGTAGGAGGCTTTTAGAAACGGATCTTGGTATGTCAGAGCGTTCTAAAATTTACGCAAATAATATAAGTATAGTTTTGATGAGAAAATTGACCACTAAATTAACTTATCTAAAAAGCTTCATATTTATTATAACAATATTTCTTATCAACCCTGTATTAGCTATAAGGGAATCTAGGCCAATGCCAGTAGATAGTAGAATGAGAGTGATGGTATATAATCCTGATGATGTATTTAAGTATACTGGTTATTATGGTTATCAAGCAAATATAGAGTTGGCAAAAGATGAAGATGTAGTAAGTATTCATATGGGTGATACAACTTCTTGGCAGATAATGCCAACAGGTAATAGGATTTTTATTAAGCCAATGGAACAAGATGCTACAACCAACATGACAATTATTACCAATAAAAGAACCTATTTCTTTGAACTATATGCTGCTGAAGCTACAGATATGAGAGATCCAGAGATGGTATTTAATTTAAGGTTTATTTATCCAGACGATGAAAAGGCAGGTGACCATTTACAAAATTATAGAACAGCATCATCTTCTACAATAATTGATTTGGAGCACCCCGAGAAATATAATTTTAATTATTCTATAAGTGGTAATGAATCAATTGCTCCCATTAAGATTTTTGATGATGGGATTCATACTTATTTACAATTTAGAGATAAAAATGCTGAGATACCAGCTATATTTGCAGTAGACGAAGCTCTTAGGGAATCTATGGTAAATTATCGCCTTGCTCAAGATAATGCAAATATGGTTATTATTGAGCAAGTATTTAAAAAATTGTCAATACGTCATGGTAAGAAAATAGTTTGCGTCTATAATGAGGCTTTTAAAGCCTATTAAGTAATGAATTTGAAGTAGGTTATATTATTTAAGCCTTTGCTAATATAACGCAAAGAAGTTGTTATTCCTGCGAAGGGGGAATCAGGAGAACATAAAATCATATACTATATTGTATAATTTGTATAAGTTAGTAAGAACTGGATTTTCGTCTTCACGGGAATAACACAGTTATACTAATATACTGTTCGTAAATGAAGGGTTGCAAAGATAGGAGAGCTATTGTAGAGTTTAGGACATTGTGAGTAAGAATGTATTGACAGAAGAACAAAGAGAGAAGTTGAAGGAACGTCATAAGACAGAACGAGACGGACGCATA
>JAJIYR010000144.1 GCA_020881085.1 Rickettsia endosymbiont of Bryobia graminum
CTTACTCTCCTGATTTAAACCCTATAGAGAAATTCTGGGCAAATTTTAAACGTAACTTAAGAAAAGTTATTAAACGATTTGATGATTTCTTAGATGCAATAACCTTCGCTATGCAATTAACTCAATCGGCTTAGCTATACCAATGCATAATTTATGCTATAACTATATACTTTTGTAATCTCATATGACTGTATGATAATGGGTCGTTTTCCCAGAATTCCCGTACTTTTACGAATAAAAATAGATGAATTTTACAGTCAAAAGCTTTTTCCATTTCAAGTCTAGATTTGGATCCTATTTCTTTAATTTTTGAACCATTTTTCCCTAATATAATAGTTTTATAGGCATCCCTTGAAACAATTATTACTTGATTAATTTTTATAGATTTATCTTTATTTTCCTGCCACATTTCAGTTTGGACAGTTAAATTATACGGTAGTTCCTGGTGAAGTTGCAAAAATAATTGTTCCCTGGTTATTTCTGCTGCTAAAAAACGCATGGGTAGGTTGGTAACATCATCCTTTTCATATAACCAAGGAGAGATTTTAGCTTGCTTTAGAACGTTATTTTGTAATTGCTTAATATTCTCACCAGATAATACAGATATTTTGAAGATATTAGGGTCAATAAATTGAGATCTTAGTATATTTTCTATTTCTTCAGTATGCTTAGAAGATAAATCAATTTTATTTAAAATAAATAATAAGTTTATTTTAAGTGCCTGTAGCTTTTTTAGCATTGCTAAACTAAATTGATCAATAGATTTTGTGCTATCTATAATGAGCAAAACCAAATCAACATCATGCAAACTTGACCACGCGCATCTAACCATAGCTTTTTCTAGCTGCTTTTTAGGCTCGAAAATTCCAGGGGTATCTAATATTATTAACTGGGTATCTTTTACAGTAACTATTCCAGTAATAATAGTACGAGTTGTTTGGACTTTAGGAGTAACTATAGAAATTTTCTCACCAATAAGCCTATTTAACAAAGAAGATTTACCAGCGTTTGGTTTACCAATAATACATATAGAAATAGTTTTTTGTTCTAAAATATTCATATTATTTTAGATTTAGAATATTAATTAATTTTCTAGCTGCATTCTTTTCACCTTCTTTGACGGTATGACCTGTAGCAGCTTCTTGAATATTATCACCTATTTTTACAGTTATAGTAAAAATAGGTGAATGAGCTGGCCCTTCTTTCTTTATCATTTCGTATATTGGTTTGCCCATACCATGCTTTTGTACTAATTCTTGGAGAGTGCTTTTAGGATCATAATCTGCTAGATCAGTAATAGAAAGGAATTCTTGCCACAGGTTGTATATTATTTGTTTGGTATTATCAATATTACTATCAAGATATACTGCTGCAATTAAGGCTTCCATAGTGTTCTCAATATTATTAAGATTTTTCCTACCACCTAAAATTTCTTCACCACTAGTCATAATAATATAATCAGATAGATTAATTTTTGCGGCAATCTTACATAATAAATCTTTAGAAACAAGATATGATCGAATTTTTGCTAATTTTCCTTCGTCATAAGTAGAATGATTTTTAAATAAAATTTCTGTAATAGCAAAATTAATTATTGCATCACCAAGTAACTCTAATCTTTCATAGTTTTTTTGAATGCCATTTTTAGGAATGTGTTGTTTAAGGGAAGGGTGGCTTAAAGCTTCAATCAATAAGTCATTGTTAGTAAAATTATAATTGATATCTTTCTCTAATTTTTCAGGAGTAGCAATAACTGACTCCTTGTTTTTATTTATCATTATCTAAATCCGAGCTATTTTGATAAAGTGATAAGAATAATCTATTAAATCTTATAGATGAAATCCAAGTACCAATACGAAGTACTTGATTAATTATTCCAATATCATTGTTCAATAAAGTTTCTTTTGTTGAAAAGATAATAAATTGCCCTTTAGCAATAAAATTTTCAAAAGGTACAAACCCTAAATCAAACCTGCTATCTCCTGATTCATCCCTATTATCGCCAAGAAAAAAATATTTTCCTTCAGGGACATAAAAAATTGGAGTAGTACTTAGTTGATCTCTATATGCATTATTATTTTCTTGAAGCTTATAAGAAAAGTAACTTATTCCATTTGATAAAGTTTCTTGGAATTTTGTATAAAACCTTCCTGCTTCGCTTTCATAAGTTCCAACTTTCTCACGCTTAATAGGTTTATCATTAATATATATCAAATCATTAATTAGTTGAATTTTATCGCCTGGTAAACCAACTAATCTTTTAATATAACGAATACTCATATTATTAGGTGGACGAAAAATTATTATATCTCCTCTTTCAGGAGTAGAAGCAAATATTCTACCATTAAAAACGCTTGGACTAAATGGTAGGGAATATTTACTATAACCATAAGAATATTTAGTTGAAAAAATATAATCATTTTCAAGTATTGAAGCTTTCATTGAAGCAGTAGGTACAAAGAAAAGCTCCATAACAAAAATTCGGATCATCATGGCAAGGATAATTGCAAAAATGAAAGATAGAAATTCTTTACTCTGTTTAGTTTCCTTAGGAGTAGTAGTGTCGGTCATATGTTAATATAATTTTAAGTTAGGTTATTCAGTATAATGAATTTTTTATAACATTCTGCTAGGATCAAAAGTTAAAATAAATTCTTTCCAGGTTTCATAACGATCGGGAAGTAAATTTTTAATAGGACTTGCTTGCCATACTGCTCTAATAGCACTATTAGATAAGGCGCTGCAAATATTATTTGAGATATTAGGGCAGGTAGCGCTATCTAATTTTACCTCTTTTATACTACCATCCGTATTGATAGCAATATACAAGTTTATTTTTACTTGTTCAATATTTTCTGCTCCAATAGGAACATTCCATTGTCTTTCAATTTGTTGTTTTATTAAAGCTGATTCACTAATTGACAAAGATTTTGAGTCGTCATAGGGCCCTCTTGATTCTTTTATTTCATTATTTTCCTTAGATCTGGCTTGTTTGTTTGATTTGGAGTTAGTGCCTTCAGAAGATTGTTCTAAATTTTTTAATAATGAATCTAGGTCAGTTTTATCAGCCTTTTTCTTTTCTGGAGATTTTTTTTGCTCAATAGGTTTTTGATTTATCTTGGGTTCAGGCTTTTTTTCTTCTATTGGTTTTGATTCAGGTTTCTTTTCCTCTATGGGTTTTAGCTGTTCTACCTTAGGTTCAGGTTTTTTTTCCTCTGTTAATTTTGGTTCTTCTTGTTTAGGCGCAGGTCTATTTTGTTCTACTTTCTTAGCATCTTCATTTTCGATAGCTTTCTCTAATTGCTTCGTTTTATTAGGTACATTAGATTTATCGCTAACTGGTAGCATTTCAAATACTATTACTTGTTCTTCAGGGAGTTTTTTAAATAAGGAAGGGAGTCCAAATAGGAAAAAATATATTACTAATAAATGTATTGCAATAGAACAGAAAAAAGAAATAGAAAATCTATCAAGGTTATTTTTCATTATATTTTACATTAGAAACTAAGGATACTTTAGTGAAGCCAGCAGAATGTATTTCAGCTACTACTGCAACAACATCACCATAAGAGACATTTTTATCTCCTCTAACAAAAATTCTAGCATCTTTCTTTTCTTTGGTTATGTTGATTAACTTCTCAGCTAAATTTTCTCTAGTTATTTTAGTATCTAATAAATATAACTCCTTTTTGCTATTAATAGTAATAACTAAAGGCTCGTCTTGACCAGAAAGAGGTGCAGAAGTAGTTTCTGGTAAGTCAACATTAATTCCTGATACTAGAATTGGAGAAGTGATCATAAAAATAATTAATAATACTAACATCACATCAACAAGAGGTGTGACGTTAACCTCACTTACCAGGTTCCTTCTAGATCTATTATTTGTTGATTGTATATTTATAGCCATTACATTTTCTCTTCATCTATAGCCCTACTTAATATAGAGTTTAGCTCGTTAATAAAATCATCTATCTTATTATTAATTTTAATTACTTGGCTTGAAAGATAATTATAAAAAATAACTGCTGGAATTGCAGCAAATAGTCCAATAGCAGTAGCAAGAAGTGCTTCGGCTATACCGGGGGCTACAACAGCAAGAGAGGTATTTTTTGAGGCGGCAATAGATTGAAAGCTATGCATAATTCCCCATACTGTACCAAATAATCCAATAAACGGAGCACTAGAAGCAGTAGTTGCTAGAAACCCAAGATTGTTTTCTAATCTCTCTATTTCTCTATTTCTAATTAAATACATAGACTGCATAACTCTGTCTTTATGGCTTATCTTAAGCGTCTCATTAAGATTTTTTGAATGCTGACGTTTACATTCATTCATTGCTGCTATAAAAACTGAGGCTAGAGGGTTGTTAATTGACCTTTTAACAGTTTCATATAATTGATCTAATACTGTTCCAGACCAAAAAGTATCTTCAAAATTTGCAATCTTTTTTTTAATTTGAGATAAATTGATAAGCTTATCGATAATTATTGCCCATGCCCAAACTGAGGCAATTACCAGAAGCAACATAACTAATTTGCTGATAATATCAGCAGAAGCTATTAGAGAAAAAATAGAAGTGGAGCTTTGAGTTGCAACTTCTACGATATCATTAACATTATTTGGATTGGTGGCTGCCATTTGCATAAATTAGTTAATTTTATATTTACTATATTTATACATTAAATGGTCATTTTGCAAGGATGTTATTAAAAATCCCCTATTTTTAATTTAAGAAAAAAGAAAAAAATGGTAAATATAATATAGGTCTTTGGTTTAGATATGTAAAATTGATGCCATCAAAGTTGTAACGGAAATCTAGAAAATATTACTAGTTATCCTGAACTAAAGCACCGTTGTTATGCTGAACAAACTACTGTCATCCTGAACTTGTTTCAGGATCCATTATACATTTAGCGAGATGCTGAAATAAATTCAGCATGACCCAGGTGTTTATTAGATTCTGAAATAAATTCAACATGACATAGGTGGTTTATTAGATGCTGAAATTCAGCATGACAGGGTTGGATACTCTCTGGATTAATTAGAGCATGTCCAAATTGTCTTGACCACATTTATTTATTTTCAAGTCCTTTACATAATTCTTCATAATCTATAATTAAAGGATCTGAGCCAATAATTGATAAAGTTGGTTTGCTAGTAAATATTTTATTGGCAATATTAATTACATCGTTGCTAGTAATCGCCATGATATTATCGATGACTTCCTGAGTAGGCGTATATTTACCAAAGACAGCGAAATTCTTACCAATTTCTTCTGACTTATAAGTAGATTTTTCTTGAGCCATATAAATACTAGATTTTAGCTGAATTTTAGCCCTGGTAAGTTCTGTATCTTTAATATTTTCAGAAATTTTTCTAATTTCATTAATTAATTGTTGAGTAAGTAATGGTAATTTATCATGGCTAGTTGCGGCATATATGCTAAATAATCCACTATCATAGTATGAACTATTATAGCTACCAATTGCATAGACTAATCCAAGATTTTCTCTAATTTGTTGAAATAATCTTGAAGACATTCCATTACCAAATATTAATGATAAGATCTGAGTTTGATATAATTGCTGAATATTAAGGTAAGGAACACTTTCAAACCCTAAAACCATGGTAGTTTGTTCAAGTTCTTTAGTAATAACACTATGTCCACCTGTATAGGTTGCTTTCGTAAAGCCGCTGTTTAAATTAGTATTTAAAGAATAAAAGAATTTTTGAGCAGACTTGACAACTTGCTCATGAGAAATATTACCAGCTACTGATAAATAAAGATTTCCTGCATTATAATGTTTTTTAATATAATCATTAAAATGTGTTTTATCAAAATTTTTTAAAGTTTCTGCAGTTCCTAAAATTGACTTGCCTAGCGGTTGCGTGTGATAAGCACTCGCAAAGAATTTTTTATAAATAAGATCATCGGGATTATCTTTAGTATGTGCTATTTCTTGCAATATAACATGATACTCTTTATCTATTTCACTTTGAGAAAAGACAGAGTTTTGTAATATGTCAGCTAATATTTCTAAAGCCTTATCAAAATGTTCATTTAGTGTTTTAGTATAATAAACTGTTTGTTCATGGCCTGTATATGCATTAAATTGACCCCCTATAGAAACAAATTCCTCAGCAATTTGTTTGGCAGATCTAGTAGTTGTTCCTTTAAAAGCCATATGCTCAAGAAAATGCGACATACCTTCTTCAAAATTTTCTTCATACCTACTACCGGTGTTTACTATTAAATTAACAGCGACGGAGTTTACATGTTGCATGCTATAGGTAACTATAGTTAGACCATTGCTAAGTTTGCTTGAGTTGAAAGTCATTGATTATATAATTGCTGGTTTGATATATGTTTGTTATAATATAGAAATTTAAGAAATGAAAGATTTTTACAGTGACTCAAAAAATCTATTTTGTCAAGATGCATGGTTTAGGTAATGATTTTGTTATTATTAACAAGGATGATTTACCTATAAGTTATGATTTGCCTAAACTAGCTATAAATATTTCTAATAGGCATATAGGCATAGGGTGTGATCAATTTATTATTTATCAGCAAAAAGCAGATCATTATGAAATGTTGGTTTACAATCAGGATGGCTCAAGAGCCAAATTATGTGGTAATGCTTCAAGATGTTTAGCAAAATTAATATATTTAAATACTGGTAAAAAGGAAACTATATTAAATATTCAAGGAAAAAGATTAACTTGTAAGATATTAGATGAAAATGAAATCAGCATTGATACTGGAATCGTTAGTTTTGAAAAAGATTGGATGCCCTCGTCAGATAAAATTTGGCAACTAGCAGAACGTTACATGATTGATTTGAAAGAGGCGATTTGCGCTGATATAGGTAATCCTCATTTTGTCATATTTAGTGATCTTAGTGATCAAGATAAAGAGATTATTGGCGAAAAATTGCAGGAAAAAGAATTATTTATAGACGGAGTAAATGTTAACTTTGCTTCAATCAAAAATAATAAAATTTATTTATCAGTGTGGGAAAGAGGAGCGGGTTTAACTCTCGCTTGTGGTAGTGGAGCTTGTGCTACTTTTGCTTCAGCTTTGAAACTTGGTTTTGTTAGTTCGCCTTGTGAAGTAGTGTTTAAATTAGGAAGTTTGAAAATGTCTAAGCAAGGAGAGAATATTATAATGACTGGCCCTGCTACTATAGTTGCTAGAGGAGAATTTCTCTATGAGTAAACAGGAGGTTATAACTTTTGGTTGTAGATTAAATATTTATGAAAGTGAGATTATTAAAAGTAATTTAGCTCTTTCTGGTCTTGATAATGTGGTTGTATTTAATAGTTGTGCTGTAACTGAAGAAGCAGAGAAGCAATTACGTCAGGCGATTCGTAAAACTAGAAAAAATAACCCAGATTCAAAAATTATTGTTACAGGATGCGCTGCCCAAAATAATCCTACAAAATATGGTAACATGTTGGAGGTTGATAAGGTAATAGGTAATATTGAAAAATTATCACCTGTTCATTATCAGCTAAATGATGAAAAAGTAGTGGTAAATGACATTATGTCAGTAAAAGAAACGGCTAATCATATGGTTAGTAGTTTTGATGGTAAGTCACGAGCTTTTTTACAGGTGCAAAATGGATGCGATCATCGTTGCACATTTTGTATGATTCCTTATGGTAGGGGGAATAGTCGTTCAGTGCCAATAGGAGTAATAGCGGAGCAAGTAAAAAAATTAGTAGAGAATGGTTATAATGAAGTAGTATTTACTGGCGTAGATGTTACAGCTTATGGGCCAGATTTACCAGGATCGCCAACTTTTGCTCAAATGATTAGAAGAATTATAAATCTGGTACCAGAATTAAAGCGCCTTAGATTATCATCTATTGATGTAGGAGAAATTGATGATGAGCTATTTAACTTAATAGCGTATACGCCATTAATAATGCCGCATTTTCATATTAGCTTGCAAGCTGGTGATGATATGATCCTTAAGAGAATGAAGCGTCGTCATAATCGACAGAATATTATTGATTTTTGTCATAAATTACGAGCTGTTAGGCCTAATGTATCTTTTGGAGCAGATATAATAGCTGGTTTCCCAACTGAAACGGATCAAATGTTTGAAAATACTAGAAAATTGATTTCTGAAGCTGATTTGCAGTATTTACATGTTTTTCCTTATTCTGAAAGAGCAGAAACTCCTGCAGCTAGAATGCCACAAATATCAGTGCCAATAAGAAAGGAAAGGGCTGAGCTTTTAAGAATAGAAGGGAAAAAGCAATTGCAGGAATTTTATAAAAGAAATATAGGAACAGTTGTTGAGTTGCTTGTTGAGAATAATGGTATGGCTCATACTGAGAATTTTATTCCAGTAAAGTTAGGTGGTGATTTTATCGTTGGTCAGCTTATTAAAGGAAAGTTAGTAGGAATAGAAGATAATTATATGATTTCTGAAGTATTGGTGAGTTGATATATAAGTAATGAATAAAATTCTTATAAATAAAAAAACGATTATATATCAATAATCGCACCAGCTTCTGGTTGTAATGAAGCTGATATACTGTTCGTAAATGAAGGGTTGCAAAGATAGGAGAGATATTGTAGAGTTTAGGACATTGTGAGTAAGAATGTATTGAAAGAAGAACAAAGAGAGAAGTTGAAGGAACTTCATAACACAGAACGAGACCGACTCATATCTCATCGTATTAAGCCAGTTTTCATATATGACGCTGTGTATATTAACCTAGAGATTTCTAAGGTATTACTCTTGAGCCACGAAGCGATAAGAAAACATATTATTGATTAGCAAAAAGCAAATAAGCTTAA
>JAJIYR010000145.1 GCA_020881085.1 Rickettsia endosymbiont of Bryobia graminum
ATGAACACCATCCATAAAATATATGGCTTCCTTATCTCTGAGATTCCCTTCTAGCAAACTGCAGTTGAACTTCAATCACTATTTCTAGTTCAATTCTCGCTTAGACGGTACTATTTTCGGCTTCTTTTAAACAAATCCCAGTTTGCATCGTAATTTTGTTACTCCCGTTATCGTATATGTTACAACATATTTGTTCTCAATGTAATTCATGATATCTTTAGCATAAACATAATTATTTGCTTCTAGGTGAGTGATTAAGGTGGTATTATCAAGATCACTTAATTTGTTTGCGCTACACCCATGGTGGGTATTAAGTTTATTGGATTTTTGATACTTAAAAATATGTTTTATTATTGAAACAATTTTTGGCTATATCAAAGAACAGTTCAATATACATCCAAGTAAACATAGGTCTCCAACAAATTGCTTTGCTTCTCTTTTTGCTGCTTTAATTGCTTATCAAATTAAACCAGCAAAACCTAAAATCTCTTAAACATAGTTCGGGTTTACTTACATCTAACTCCAGAAAATTAGGGTCTTCTATCTTTAAGAGGGGGGTGTTATTGTAAATCTCATTTGAATTGATGGACTTCCATCTGAGGCGCCTTTCAGCTTGTGTAACACGCTTTAAATGTTCTTCTTGTGATATTAATAATCTTACAGGTATAAATATAGAATTTCGCGTTTCTGATATTTGTTTAACTTGTTGATATAGTTGTCTATCTTCTTCATCCTCATATAGATTATTTGTAAGAACATAATTATTATTTTTCTCTATGGCAATAAAATCAAATATACTATTTCGTATACTGGATATAGAATTCCAAGCAAATTCTGGTATAGCAGTAAGCCCATCGTAATTTAGCAGTTCAAAAATTGGATTATTTATTAATTGGTTATCACAAACAATAAATCCATATTTAGATAAGGCTTTTGCAATAGTATATTTTCCTACTCCAGGCTTACCAGTAAGATAAATAATTTTTGTTTTATTTTCCATTATAATGTTTGTTCATATAATTTTTGTTTTTCAGCATTGATTATTAGTTCCATTTTATCAGTTAAATCTCTAACTTCAGTAGTTGAAACTTCCTCTGCAGAAATAACATCAATAATTTTTACTTGAATAGTGCCGGGCTGTAGTATCCAAAAACCTTTTGGCCAGTACACGCCTGCATTATGCGCCATCATTACTACTGGAACTTTAACTACAGAAGCTAATTTAGCGGCGCTTGGCTTAAATTTTACGGATACGTCTGGTTTAATTCTGGTAGATTCTGGAAAAATAATTAGCCATAAACCTTCTTTAATTTTTTCTTGGCCTTCTCGTAAAATTTGTGCAACTGAGAGATTAGTATTGCGATCAACAGCAATTGGCTTTACCATCTTTAGTCCCCATCCTAGCAGTGGTGTATTAAACAACTCTTTTTTTAATACCCATGAATGTTTTGGAATTATTAGTTGCATAAAAATCTGATCCCAAAATGATTGGTGATTAGATACTAATATGGAAGGGGTTTTAGGTAATTTTTCTAAACCAGAGACTTGATATTTCAAACCGCAGCAAATTCTGGCAAGCCATATAACTAAATAGGAAAAAATAACACCAATTCTATATCTTATAGAATAACTAATACTGAAAAATGTAACTGGTATATAGCAAACAATAAATAATATAGTAGTAAATATAGCAAGCAACGTATAAAACATTAGTACTCTTAATCGCCAAAACATAGATAACTTATTTTATTTTAATTAATAATTGATATATAGCATTTTATTATATATATACGACAATATGTAGCATAAAATTGTTTATTCCTCAAATAATTTGATATAACTAAAATTTAAGAGAAATAATATGAAAAAAACAGCCCTTTCTGGTGTTCAAGTAACAGGATCTTTACATTTAGGAAATTATTTGGGGGCGATTGTTAATTGGCTTAAAATGCAAGAAGAATATGATTGCTTCTTTTTTTTAGCAGATATGCATTCTATTACTATAGATCGCTCTCCGTTAGAACTTAATAATTCTATATTGCAAACGGCTGCAATATATTTAGCAACAGGCCTTAAGCCTGAAAAGACAACTATATTTGCTCAAAGTATGGTAACAGAGCATGCTGAGCTTGCTTGGATATTAAATTGTGTTACACCTATTGTATGGCTTAAACGTATGACCCAATTTAAGGATAAAGCAGGAAAAGATCAAGAGAATACGGGTCTTGGTTTATTTTCATATCCAGTATTAATGGCTGCTGATATATTATTATATAATGCGGATGTTGTTCCTGTTGGTGATGATCAAAAACAACATATTGAACTTACTAGAGATATTGCTGGAGTTGTAAATAGAAAATTTGATCAAGAAATATTGAAAGTGCCTGAGCCTTTAATTATAGGTTCAAGATCAAGGATAATGAGTCTGAAAGATGGTCGAAAGAAAATGAGTAAATCTGATTCATCTGATTTATCTCGTATTAATTTAAGCGATAATAAAGATCAAATTTATCAGAAAATTAAAAAAGCTAAAACAGATCATTTGGCAGAAATTTCCTACGATCAAACTAGTAGACCTGAAGTGAGTAACTTAATTGATATTTATTCAATTTTATCAGGGCAAAATATTGATCAAATAGTTACTCAATTTGCTAGTAGTGGTTTTGCAAAATTTAAAGAGGATTTGGCAGAAATTATTATTACGACTTTAGAACCAATTAATATTAAATATAAAGAGTTAATGTTAAACCAGGATTATTTAGTAAATGTACTCGGAGATGGTGCAGAGAAAGCAAAAATTCCAGCTAGTAAAACTCTAGATAAAGTAAAAAAATTATTTGGGTTTGTAGTATAGTTGCTAACTTAGCTAATTCTTATAATTGAAAAAGAGTTCGTCATCATGACTCATCGTTTTACGATGGCTTAGAATCTTATTAGATTGCCATGGTTGCTAAAACGTAACCTCACAATAACGACCCTGCCTTTTCGAGTTAGATAGGTATAGCAAAACCATAGGAAGTAGGTACATTATATGTTAATATAATATGGTATAAATTAATAGGAAATAAATTATGGCAAGCAGTTACAGTTACGATTTAAGAACAAAACTATTCAAAGCTCTAGATGATCTTGTATTAGTTTTCCGGACAATTAGTTAAGCGACTAAAGTTAAATCTCTTTTGGGTATATTCCCGCCCGCTTACTTCGTAATATTTAAAAATTAACAAATATATACACAAAATTCATAATTTACGGTACTGCTGTATCACCTGGTATTTCCAGCAAAATATCGCCGAGCAGGGTTTGACGTATCAGTTGATCAAGTACTACGACAATTAGGTTTAGAGATAGACAAGGGATCTCAACCACTGCCGGCTCTTAGCCGGTAGTGGTGGAGATCTCTCTTCTATCTCTAAACATACTTCTCGTAATACTTGATCAACTGATACGTCAAACAATGCTCGGCGATATTTTGCTGGAAATACCATGTGATACAGCAGTACCGTAACATTATGACTTTTGTGTATATATATTTGCTCATTCCTCCATATTACGCCGCAAGCGGCGGGGAATATACCCAAAAGAGATTTAA
>JAJIYR010000146.1 GCA_020881085.1 Rickettsia endosymbiont of Bryobia graminum
AAAAATTAACTATAAAGCAATTAAATAAAATAGAAGATTTTTTTTAACAATTTACCAAGAAAAATTCTTGGGTATAAAACACCAAATGAGCTATGGGAAGAAAATGCACAATTGGCTTAATTAATTCTAGAACTTACCAATCAATTATTTTCGCTTAATAATTTTGACAGAGTTTAAATATTAAAGATTTTTATGTCATAATTAACTTGTATAAGATTAGCATGAGAAGTTCTTATGAAAAGAATATTTGACATAAACTCAGATGTAGTAGATTTGTCTGGTCACCAAGACCAATCAGAAATTAATCTCTCTTCTGCTGATAACTCTTTACCATAATCTTGCAAAGAAATTTTCTGCACCAAATCAGCTATTATTACTATGCTTATAAGATCCGCATTCACATTTATAATGATATGGGTACAATCATTATATTGTGATTCTAATTATTCCACCAAAAGTACCACTGATTTTTTTAACTCCTTCACAGAAACCTATAATAGCATTTTTAATAATTATGTTAACGTAGTAATAGGAGATAAAAATACTTAAAGCTCAGATATTTCTAATTATGGATAATTAATCTTATCCATAATTAGCCTATTTATACCATTAACATTCCACCATTAACATGTATAGTCTGACCTGTTATATAAGAGGCTTGATCACTTGCAAGAAAAGCTACTGTATTTGCAATATCTTCAGGATTACCTAATGCCTTGACAGGGATTTTTTGCATAATTGCTTCTTTCTGCGCATCATTTAACTTATCAGTCATATTAGATTTAATAAAACCAGGAGCAATAGCATTAATTGTAACACCTCTACTCGCCACCTCTATAGCTAATGATTTAGTCATACCTATTAACCCAGCTTTTGAAGCACAATAATTTGCTTGCCCTGGGTTACCAGATACTGCCACTATAGAAGAAATATTAATTATTCTACCATAACGCTCTCTAATCATTTTCCTAATGGCTTCACGATTTAGAATAAAGCTAGCTTTTAGGTTTATATCAATAACTTTATCAAAATCTTCATTAGTCATTTTGATAGCTAATGTATCATTAGTAATTCCAGCATTACAAACTAGAATGTCAATTTTCTCCATATTAGCTACTAGATTTCCACATTCTTCTGTATTAGCAAGATTACAGGCAGCTATTGTATAGTTATCTTTTAATTCTTCAGCCAGATTCTGTAATTTTTCTTTATTGCTGCCACTTATTACCACATAACTTCCTAAAGAATGCAATAATTTAGCAATGCTTCCTCCTATCACACCAGTTGCTCCAGTAACTAATGATGTTCTTCCTGTCAGATTTATCATATTTTATTCTTCCTCTCCTATTAATATTTCACTATCAAAAACCGTATTATTAGCATGAGAAGCTTTTTGACGTATCAATTGCTCTATTTCAGAACATATAGCAGGATTGTCTTTAAAATACTGCTTCACATTTTCTCTGCCTTGCCCTATTCTAATATCTTTATAAGAAAACCATGATCCAGACTTTTCTATTATTTCGAGCTTAACACCTAAATCAATCATCTCACCTTCTTTAGAAATACCAGCCCCATACATTATGTCAAAATCAGCTGTTTTAAATGGGGGGGACACTTTATTTTTTACAACTTTAACTCTAGTTTGACTACCAATTACATCTTCTTTGTCTTTAATTGATGATACTCTTCTAATATCTAGCCTAACAGAGGCATAAAATTTCAACGCATTACCACCTGTTGTAGTTTCTGGACTACCAAACATTACCCCTATCTTCATTCGGATTTGGTTAATAAAGACAACAATACAATTAGTTCTAGCAATAGAAGCAGTCAATTTTCTTAGAGCTTGACTCATAAGTCTTGCCTGTAACCCCATATGAGAATCACCCATTTCCCCCTCGATTTCCGCTTTAGGAACAAGAGCTGCCACACTATCAATTACAATCATATCAATAGCTCCAGAACATACCAAAGTATCAGCTATTTCTAAGGCCTGCTCTCCTGTATCTGGTTGGGAAATAAGTAAATCATCAATATTCACTCCTAGCTTTTTTGCATAAGCAGAATCTAAAGCATGCTCTGCATCAATAAAAGCACATGTACCACCCTTTTTCTGAGCTTCTGCAATTACATGAAGAGTTAAAGTTGTTTTACCAGAACTTTCTGGACCAAATATCTCAATAATTCTTCCTTTGGGTAATCCACCAATACCTAGAGCAATATCAAGCCCTAATGAACCCGTAGGTATTGCTTCAATATTTACAGCCCTGCGTTGACCAAGTTTCATCACAGAACCTTTACCATAATTTTTTTCTATTTGACTAAGCGCAGCCTGAAGAGCTTTTTCTTTATCCATAAATATTCACATCTCTAAAATTCAAACTAAATTTATAAAGTAACAAAATTAGGAAATCTACATAAAATATTCTTTATCATTAAGTATATTATTAGTAGAAAAACTAACTATATATTTACTATATTATAAACTCAACCACTACCGGCTGAGAGCCGGTAGGTTGATGGTAGGCACTAGAAGTGCCGTAGAGTTTAAGCTAAAGCTTTTTCCTATCTAATGTTACAACTAGAAGTGGGTTTATGATCTTCTGTATGGTTATTTATATACTCATTAATTACTTCCTCTGTAATATGACCACTTGTTGTACTAAAATAACCTCTTCCCCAAAAATGCTGCCCCCATTTTCTCTTCGTTAATTCTGGAAAGTCTTTTTCTATTTTCCGTGAAGTTCTACCTTTCGCTCTTTGTTCAAATTCACTTACTGCTATATTCGGAGGTATGTACGCTACTATCTATAACTGATCAGAGCATATCACCCCATTTACTATCCTCCTATTCATTTCCTCTGAAACTTGAGCTATTATTTCCCGAATACTTTCTTTGATAACTTGGGTTAATACTTTATAACGGTATTTTGTTATCCATACTATGTGATACCTATTGATAATATACCGTATGTTTCCCTTTCTCATATTATGTCCTAGTCATACTATAAAATAAGTAAATAGGACTTATTTTATAGGATGATTATGACATAATATGAGAAAGGGAAACATACGGTATAGTAGCAATAGGTATCACATAGTATGGATAACAAAATACCGTTATAAAGTATTAACCCAAGTTATCAAAGAAAGTATTCGGGAAATAATAGCTCAAGTTTCAGAGGAAATGAATATTAGGATAG
>JAJIYR010000147.1 GCA_020881085.1 Rickettsia endosymbiont of Bryobia graminum
TTGGAGAAACTTAAAATCAAAACTAAGCTTAATCATTTTGCTATAAAGTATAAGTTATTGGTAAAAGCTAATCAATCTGCTTTTAAGGAATTACATAATATGAATGCTATTACAGCTTAGTGCGTAACATGAGTTATTAACATAAATTAACACTATTGCATAGCTAATTGGAAAGTTATTTGTATAAAATTACGACTTAGATATCAAATTTCTTATAGTATAAATTTTCAAAGAAATAAAATTATAAGAAAGAATATTTGCTATTATCTTAAAAAATTCTATTAAAATGATTTTTTATAACTTCATCAAACTGGGTGAAACTTATATCTATTCCTAATTTGTTTAAAGAAGTTACTGGCACATCCTTCAGCCCACAAGCAATAATCCCAGAAAATTTATCAAGATCTGTTGAAATATTTATAGCAATACCATGATAAGTAACCCATTTTTTAACTCTAACGCCTATAGAAGCAATTTTTGCTGGACGATTATTTTCTGTTACCCATACTCCAACTGCGTCATTCATAGTAAAGGCTTGAACCCCAAAATCAGACAAGCTGCTTATAATCGATTTTTCTAATAAACCAATGTATAATTTTAAATCCTTTTTTCTTTTCTCTAATGATAAATTAAGGATAGGATATATGACTCTTTGACCAGGGCCGTGATAAGTAAACTTCCCGCCCCTACCAGTATAAACTACTGGTATATGGCGAGAGTTTAATAACTCATAATCTTTGTGACTAGTACCAGCTGTATAAACGTCTTGGTGTTCAACTAGATAGATGGTTTCTTCTGTAGGATTGTTTATAACATCATTGACTTTATTCTCCATTATAATTGCTGCATCTTGATATTTTAAAAGACCTGGTAAGGTAATAAATTTATGCATTAAAGATAATTGGTTTAATAGATGATGTTAAATATCTAATTCATTATAAGATATTTCTAATACTTCATAAGATTTTGATCCCTTAGGAGTTGATACTTCTATTATATCCCCAACAGATTTACCTATAAGAGCTTTGGCGATAGGCGAGGCTATAGATACTATCTTTTTAGTTATATCTGCTTCATACTCTCCAGATATATGATAAGTTACTACCTCTTCTGTTTCATCATCAACTAATTTAATTGTTGCACCAAATTTTATACTACCGCCAGATAATTTCGAAATATCAATCACCTCCGCTCTTGCTAGTTTATCTTCGAGATCTAAGATACGTCCTTCAATAAAGCTTTGTTTTTCACGCGCAGCATGATATTCAGCATTTTCAGATAAATCTCCAAATTCTCTAGCAGTTTTTATAGATTCGATCACCTCTGGTCTTTCTACATGTTTTAGGTGCTTAATCTCTTTTTCCAGCTTATCAAAGCCTTTTTGAGTAATAGGAAATTTTATCATAATAATTATGTCTTGTCTAAGTTAAGTTTTATAGTATATTTATAGAGTGATACTTTGTCAAATAAGCCCTGCAGGTCTTTATGAACACTGAAGTTTATGCTTTTGAGGTACAACGTAAAACTTTCCACTTGTGTAGCTTAATAGTACCAATTATTTATTTTTTTATTACTAAAAAACCAGCTATAATAACATTATTTTTATTTACATCGTGCGTATTATATCTTGATATTTCAAGACATTACAATTTTAGAGTAAGAAAATTGACTGACAGATTCTTTTCTCATTTTATGAGAAATCATGAACAAAGCGGTTCATTTTCATTAAGTGGCAGTACATATATGGCACTTGGCTTCTTTATAACTGCTTTACTATTTTCAAAAGGACTTGCTATCGCTTCATGGTTTATATTAATAATCGCCGATACTCTTGCTGCCTTAATAGGCACAAAGGTTGGGGTTAAAATGGAAAATGGTAAATCGTTAGAAGGTTCTATCGCTTTTCTTGCTTCTGCAATTTTTATTAGTATGATAGTATATTTTTTTATTGGTTATAATACTAGCTTTAGTATTATAATAGTTAGTTCTATTATTACTACTCTTAGTGAATTTTATTCAAAAGAATTATCTGTAAATGATAACTTATCTATACCTATTACCTATTGTTTATCTACAGTTATCTTTAGTTTTCTCTTAGGGTTATGAGAATCCTATTAGAATTTTATGAGCTTCTTAGAAATAGGATTAATCTATCAGATATAGTTAGACAAAAAATAGTTTTAACTAAAAAATCTGCAAATTACCTAGGTCTATGTCCATTTCATAGTGAAAAAACACCCTCTTTTACAGTAAATGATTCTAAGAAATTTTATTATTGCTTCGGCTGTTCAGCTCATGGAGACGTTATAAAATTTGTATCCAATGTTAGCGGCTTGTCTTATAAAGAAGCTGCAATTAAGCTAGCAGGTGATTATAGTATTACAATACCTAAATTAACAGCAGAGCAACAAAGATTTTATGAAGAATCTGATGAACTAATTAGTATTTTAGAAATAGCAGAAAGGTTTTTTAAATCACAATTAACTAAGGAAATATATGAATTTCTATATAAGCGCGGCTTGAATAAAGAAACTATAGAAAAATTTTCTATAGGTTTTGCTCCTCAAGGTAAAGTTTTACAAAAATTTTTTGAAGAAAAATCTATATCTTGGACAAAATTACTAAAAGCTGGATTGCTAAGTAGAAGAGAAGATGGGACAACATATGATATTTTCTATAATCGCATAATTTTCCCAATAAGAAATATTTACGATAAAATTATTGGTTTTAGTGGTAGAACTATCAATGACGGATTACCTAAGTATCTAAATTCCCCAGAAACTATATTATTTCAAAAAAAAGAAATCTTATATGGTGAGAATTATACTATAAGCAATGCATATAAAAGTAATTATTCAATATTAGTTGAAGGACAATTAGATGTTATTTCTTTACATCAGGCAGGATTTAAAGAAGCTGCAGCAAGTCTAGGTACAGCCATAACAGGAAATCATATTCAGAAACTATGGCGAGCTGGAGACGAAATAATTATGTGTTTAGATGGTGATGAAGCAGGAAACAAAGCTACTCATAGAGTTATTAACTTAGTATTGCCACTGATAAATAATAGTAAAAAAATCTCTTTTATTACTTTACCTCCATCAACTGACCCAGACAATATAATAAATAAAGGCGGCGCAACTGAATTTAAACAACTTTTAGATCAAAGGATTAATTTGTCAGAAATGATTTGGCGTTTTGAGTATGAAGGAAAGATCTTTCCAACTCCCGAAGATAAAGCTACTCTTGAAACAAATCTTGAAAAATACTGTAAACAAATACAAGATAAATCTCTAAGTAATAATTATTATAGATATTTTAAAGATCAAATATGGCAAAATTTAGTTAAGAATAACAATAAGAATCATACCAAAAATTCCTACATTAGGACTTCACTACCTGAGTGCTCAGAAATTGAAATGCTGGAGCAAATTTTCTGCCTAATGTTAGTAGAGTTTCCAGAAATAATTAATCGACAAGAAGTAAAAGATTTCTTGTTAACATTGGATTTCCAAAATAATTTATTTAGTAATTTCCGAGATTGGTACTTTGATAATATTATTAATAACAATATTATAGATAAAGATAATATAATTAAATTAGTAGAAAAAACTGGATTTTATGATACTTTTTTAGTATTATTAAAATCTAATAATCTGTTTCTTAAATTATCATTTAATAGAAACGATATAGATTCATACTTACTTTGGCAATGGTTATATAAGAAGCATCATTTAGTATTGTTAAAACAGGAATATACATCAGTGATTCACAATGATTCAGACGAAGAGCTAAGAAAGGCATCACTATATCGAGAAGAGATTATGAAGGTTTCGCAAGAGCTTTCAACTCTAAATGAATCTTTTACTAATTGACCAAAGGTTTACACATTATGGCAGATAAGTCAAAAAACAAAGCAGATAAACAAGAAAATAAAGTTGATAACTTAGTGAAAAAGGCCAAAGAAAAAGGTACACCAGTAAGTTATTATGATATCAATAAAGCCATACCAGCTACTAAAAATATAGAAGTCAACGAGTTAGAGAAAGTAATATCAAAATTTTCTGACGCAGGGGTAGATATCATAGAAGATAATACAGATGATATTAAGCTTGATCTTAACGCTGATGATGAATTTAAATTATCCAATAATGTTGATTGTGATCTAGAAGAAGAACATGAAGAAGAGAATCTTGGTACAACAGATGATCCTGTTAGATTATATTTGCGTGATATGGGAGGTGTTGAGCTTTTATCTCGTGATAATGAAATAGCTATAGCTAAAAAGATAGAAGAAGGTAAAGAGATAATGATTAAATCTCTTTGCGAAAACCCAGTCTCAATGCAGTTCTTTATTAAATGGCATGAAGATTTAGTTAATGAAAAAATACTTCTTCGTGATTTAATTGATTTAGAAGCCAATACAGAGCATGAAGATACTTCAGATGAAAGCTCAAGTGATTTAGAATCCGATAATGACGAAAGCGAAGATACCAATAACTTGTCGATATCTGCTATTGAAGCACAGTTGCTTCCTTCTATAATTGAGCATATGGAGAGTATCTCCTCTCTCTCTGAAGAACTATTAATAGAAGCAAAAAAACATTATGAATGTTCTCCTCAACCTAAGGGGTTACATGATAATAAAAAATATGTAAAAAACCTACAATTATTAATCAATGAGATTTCCAGTATTCACTTTAATTCTAAAAGAACTCAAGAGATTCTGGATAAAATGTATAGCGTTAATAAAGATTTGGTAGCTAGAGAAGGCACCTTCTTAAAATTAGCTGAAAAACATGGAGTAAGCCGCCAGAACTTCTTAAGTAAGTATATGGGTGTTGCAATTGATGAGAATTGGAAAAAGCAGCTACTAAAAAGTAAGAATCCTGGTTGGAAAGATTTTTGCAACAAAGAATCCGAAGCGATTGACCAAATGATTAATGAGTTAAAGTCAATTGAACAAACTATCGGACTACCTATTATAGAATTCAAAAAATTAATTCATTCCATACAAAAGGGTGAAAGGCAAACACAAAGAGCAAAAAACGAGATGATTGAAGCTAATTTACGCTTAGTAATCTCAATTGCCAAAAAATATGCTAATAGAGGATTGCAATTCCTTGATTTAATTCAAGAAGGAAATATTGGATTAATGAAAGCAGTTGATAAGTTTGAATATCGTAGAGGTTATAAATTTTCTACCTATGCTACTTGGTGGATTAGACAAGCAATTACTAGAGCTATTGCAGATCAAGCTCGTACTATCCGTATCCCAGTACATATGATCGAAACAATTAATAAAATTATTCGTACTTCTAGACAAATGTTTAACGAATTAGGTTATGAACCAACGCCAGCAGAAATAGCTGCACGTCTTTCCATGCCTGTTGATAAAGTTCGAAAAGTAATGAAAATAGCCAAAGAGCCTATTAGCTTGGAAAATCCCGTAGGAGATGATGATGGTAGTTATCTTGGAGATTTCATCGAAGATAAAAATGCTGTATCACCAATAGATGCCGCAACTCAAGCAAACTTAAGAGAAGTTACAACTAGAGTACTAGCAAGCCTTACTCCTCGAGAAGAAAGAGTATTGAGAATGCGCTTTGGTATAGGGATGAATATGGACCATACTTTAGAAGAAGTAGGGCAACAATTTAAAGTTACCAGAGAACGTATCAGACAAATAGAATCAAAAGCTCTTCGTAAATTAAAACATCCAACTAGATCGAAAAAACTTCGTAGTTTCCAAACTGGAACGAAAAAAAATAATAATTCCTCAGATTCTGCATATGGATAATAATCTATAGGCAATAGCTCGATTGTTTTATACTCATTAAACTTAAAGAAGTGGTATTGTCACTGTTAGCTTTCGTTCATATACTTTATTAAGTATACTAGGTTTAAAAGCTGTCCGGCATCTAATTCTTTAAGTTTAACTTTGTATATCAACTCTTTATTTATGAGCTATACATAATATTTTTTTCTCATAGCAACCCATTTATATACAATATGAATACCCATAGATACAAAATCACTGTTGAATATTTAGGAACTGATTTTGCTGGATGGCAAAGGCAGGATAATATTATGTCTATTCAACAAATGTTAGAAGAGGCCGTTTATAAATTTAGTAATGAGAAAGTAATTGTTCATGGGGCTGGTAGAACTGATTCAGGGGTCCATGCTATAGGCCAAATAGCGCATTTTGATTTGCAAAAAACCATGACACCATACAAAGTAATGCAAGCTATTAACCATTTTGTAAGATCACATAATATTGGAATAACAGAATGTGAGATAGTAGATAATGATTTTCATGCTAGATTCTCGGCAAAAGAACGTCAGTACATATATAGGATTATTAGTAGATCAGGTCAGATTATAATAGATCACAATAGAGCCTGGTGGATAAGGCAACCTCTTAATATTGAGGCAATGAGAGAGGGAGCGTCTTATCTTATAGGAAATCATGATTTTAGTTCATTTAGATCTAAAGATTGTCAAGCTAAATCTCCTATAAAAACTTTATCAAAATTAATAATTACTAAAGAAAATGAAGAAATACGATTATATTTTTCTGCTCCATCTTTTTTGCACAACATGGTTCGTAATATAGTTGGTAGCTTAGTATTAGTGGGTCGCAATATATGGGAACAGGAAGAAATTAAAAAAGTTCTAGAGGCTCGTAAACGAGAAGCAGCCGCAGTGAAAGCTCCGTCATGCGGTTTATATTTTCTAAAAGTAGATTATTAATTAACTACTATTAGATGAATTAGCGATTGGAAGTGATGATATATACTATGACTAACATACTAACGACATAGCTGATTCATCTAAATTGACTATATAATCTTGACACATAAATGCTTTAAATATATATTACACCTCTATAAGTAAGCACCCGTAGCTCAATTGGATAGAGTATATGACTACGGATCATAAGGTTAGGGGTTCGACTCCTCTCGGGTGCGCCACAAATATCTCTTCCCTTTACCATTATATCACTAGCTTTATACTAATTGACTATAAAACTCTAAAATGGTTTCTTTTACTATGTTTGAATCAGTTAATAGATTAATTTTCCCTCGAAATTCTGCTGAATTTGCCAGTCCATTACTATACCAACTAATATGTTTTCTAGCTAACTGAACAGCTGTATCTTTACCGTAATACTCAAGCATGGAATTATAATGTTCCAATATTATCGATAATTGTTCCTTAATTGGTGGTGGCTGGAGCTCTTCCCCTGTTTTAATATAATGGGAGATTTGTGAAAGTAACCACGGTTTGCCATAAGCTCCTCTACCAACCATTATCCCATCTGCCCCAGATTCTTGCAAACATTGCTTGGCTTTATCGTATGAGGTAATGTCCCCATTAGCAATAACAGGAATTTTTACAACATCTTTAACTTGCCTTATAAATTGCCAATCTGCTTTCCCAGAATAAAATTGGCATCTTGTTCTGCCATGTATAGTAATCATTTGAATCCCAGAATCAAAAGCTATTTTTGCTAAAGTTGGGGCATTTCTATTAGTATCATCCCATCCTGTTCGCATTTTTAAAGTTACTGGGATTTTTACAGCTTTTACTGTAGTTTCCAAAATTTTTGCAGCTAATTTTTCATCTCTCATTAAAGCTGATCCTGAATAACCTCCTACTACTTTCTTGGCAGGACAACCAAAATTTAAATCAATAATTTTAGCCCCCATGTCCTCGTTCATTTTAGCAGCTTCAGCTATTACATCAGGTTCACATCCAGCAAGTTGAACACATGAGCTAACATCATCTTTAGTAATAGAACATTTTTGTAATGATTGTTTTGATTTAACAATCATCGCTCTACTAGCAACCATTTCAGATGGTGTTAATACATCGGCAAATTTTTTTACTAATTTCCTAAATGGCAGGTCGGTAACACCAGACATTGGTGCTAATATAACAGGATGTAGAAGTTCAATATTACCGATTTTTATACTCATATATATTCTTAGTTGTTTAAGATGGTAGAATATACACTATTTTCCTTCTTAATTATACTATATTCTCTTTGAGCTATTGAATCAATCATTCGTCTGAATTGACTATATATTGTTCTATGGTATAGTTAAGTGGTTTGAATTGCTACATTGTAACGCTTTGCTTCCTTGGTATTTTTAGGCCCCGCTCCTTGTTCTTGGTATGTAAATTCAACTGACTTAATTATATAATTATCTAAATTTACTATTAAAATTCCATGTTAGAACAATTACTTCATTATTTTCCTTCAATAATTTTTATAATCCAAGGGGCTGTTGTTACCTTAAAATATAGCCTAATTTCAGTATTATTAGGTCTTATTTTTGGTTCATTACTAGCAATATGCAAGGTAAGCAATAGTAAAGCGCTGAGGTTATTTGCTGACTTTTATACCTCTATTTTTCGTGGAACTCCTTTGTTAATACAACTAAGTATAATTTACTTTGGCTTACCTGGTTTGATCGGTGTTAAATTAAGCGTATTTGCTGCAGGTGTTATGGCTTTTTCTTTAAATTCTGGAGCCTATGTCTCTGAAATAATAAGAGCCGGAATAAATGGTGTCGACAAAGGGCAATTTGAAGCTGCAAAAGCTCTTGGGATATCAGAAAGCCTAATGATGCAGGATATTATCTTGCCACAAGCTATAAGAAATATATTGCCCTCATTAGTTAATGAGCTTATTAATTTAATTAAAGAATCAGCTATCATATCAATGATTGGTGAGATGGATTTGATGCGTAGAGCCCAAGTAGTCTCAACTGAAACTTATACTTATTTTACTCCTATGTTAGTAGCTGCCATTTGCTACTATATTATGATAATAATAATCAGCAATTTAGCAAAAATATTAGAGAGAAAATTAGCTATAAAATAAACTAGGGGGTGTCATCAATTAAGATTGACAAGAGTAAAACTATGAGGTGGAATAGAGAGATAAAGAAGGATAAAATTCTCTATTCGCCGATATTCTTTACGTGATTATCAGTGGGACAGAATTAAAGATATTCTACCTGGTAGTGAATAAACTGGAGGTGTCACAGCAAAAGATAATTGCCTATTCAAAGAAGCTGTGTTATATCGATACAGAGCTTCTATGAATAGGCGATTATCTTTGGCTGTGACACCTACAGTTTCTTCCCTACCAGGTAGAATATCTTTAATTCT
>JAJIYR010000148.1 GCA_020881085.1 Rickettsia endosymbiont of Bryobia graminum
CTTCAATTGTTGAATACATTGAATGCTATTATAATAGTAAACGTAGACATTCTTCTATTGGTTATCAAATACCTATAGATTTTGATCTAAATTTAACTTTAGTCGCTTAACTAATTGTCCGGAAAACTAATACAAGATCATAGCTTTGTTATGGTTTTCTATAGCTGCGATAAAGCCTTGGTAAAGTGGATAAACGTCCATCTTATATTATAGCGATAATTATATCTTAGCCAAAACTTTTTAGCTATTTTGAGTAATTACTTGTTTTGACCTTGGTATCCATATATGACGGACCCGTTCATTAGTATTTTTTAGGGTGAGGGAGCATACAGATGACAGTAGAATTAGTAGGAATGCTTTTATTAGACCAGAGCTTAGAAATGTACCAGTTTGAAGGAGATGGGCAAAAATTTATAACTGATCAATCAGAGTTACTTACAGAATTACCACAAATAATCTCACAAGCAAATATAATTGATCACAATAAAATCATCGCTACATATAATAAACTTATTGAAGAATTAGAATATTTGAATGATGAAAAAACTAACACTCTATTAGGAATAAAGCAAAAAGAAATATTAATCAACGCAATAATTATTAATCAAAATATTAAATTTCAAGATCTTTATGATAAGATAAGCATAATTGATATTAAAATTAGTTTATGTAAAGAATTATGGGAAAGTAGTGATAATGAAGAGCTCAAAGCATGCCAATTAAAAATATCTTTAGATGATCAATATAATAGTAAAAAGAAATTATTAAAAGAACAAGAAGAAAGAGTTAAAGAATCAGAGGCTCAAGCATTAGAAACTTTGCAAACTTTATTTACTAAAAGCAAAATTTTACAATCATCTTATAAGGAAGAGATAGATAAGGTAACACAATCCTTACAAGATCAAACAAACCATGAGTTACAAGAGATAGATCAAAAATTAAGATACTACCAAGAAATATATATATATTTGTTAGATATTAAACGATGGAAGGTTGAAATTAATGACGCTCAAAAACTTATAATCGATGAGCAAGGAGGAGTTGATCAGTTATTAACTGCTTGTGAGCATGAATATAATCTATTGAAAGCAAAATATTTAAATAAATCTAATCGATTAGTAGGTAGTAAAATAGATGACCAAGAATTAGAAAAAGTTTTCAACACCAAGAAAATAAGCTTAGAAAAAGAAATCGCTGATTATTGCTTATATATAGGTATTATGTCAGATAATGATTATAATGATATATTAGTTACTCAAAAGGAAATGCAAGATATTAAAAAACAAATAAAACAAATTGAGGAAACGAAAAGAAAATATTTTTTTGAATTACAAAATTTAGATCAAGAAATAAATGCACTAAATGAGGAAAAAAAGCAGCTTCGTAACAGCAGTATAGTGTTAGAAAAATCAGAAACGGAAAAACAAGAAAAATATTTATATGATATAAAACAAGATGAAGAGTATCTTGCAAGTCTTGATATTAAGATAAATAATTTAAAAGAAAATATTAGTAAATTAAGGGTGTTAGCTGTTCAGCAAATCCATTTAGATTTACTATTGAAAGAGCAGATGAAACAATCAAAATTATCTGATAATAATAATAAAATAGAAGATAATGAAGAATCATGGGAGATAGACAAAGACATTTTGATTGAACAAAATTTTATAGGTAAGAGACTAACTGAAAAATTCGAAGGATTTCTCTTAGGAAAAGTAGAAACTACAACATATATCAAACACAAATCTAATTTTTTAGAACAGAAGGAAGAATTATCAACTTTTCCTTCTGATATTGAATCCAATAAGCTAAAAGTGTTTAGTTTAATTGAACGTCCATTAGATAGTGAGATGCTTAATAATTATAAGATAAACAATTTTATAGAAAAAATTGAAAAAAAATCTGAATTAGAGATAAATCAAGGTTGGGGTAGAATGGAGGTACCAACTTTAGATAATTATTATACCAAATACCTTGTTAGACCACTTACTGCTGTTATAATTGATGTTAGTAAAAAATACTCTCCATTAGAGAATCGGTTCATATATAAAGATAATATGTATATAAATGACAATGTTTTAAAACTTCTTCCTACTAATTTGAACAAAATTGAAGTTTATGATATGACAATTATAAGTAGTAAAGTTATAATCTCCGATTATAACTTATATGAAATATCACAGCACTATTACCCTTACATTAATCAAATAAGTACTTGCAAGTTAACGGAGGGTAATTTACGTGTTATAGAATATAGGATAATAAATTATAGGATGAGGTATAATGGACTGAAAAGGCTTCTGTCGTACCTGATCGGTAATGTTATATTGTATAGATAACCCGAAAGCATCGTCAAATAAAAGTAATCCCCGCCGCAAGCAGCGGGGTATTTTAGAAGAAAGCTAGCTGATGATCCTCATGCAGTTTCTTATATTCCATGCCTTGGTTTTTTACGTATTTTCCTATCATATTCTCATTTCCATGCTTACCTACCG
>JAJIYR010000149.1 GCA_020881085.1 Rickettsia endosymbiont of Bryobia graminum
ATAGGCTCTGATGAAGTAATAGAAAGAGCTTATGAAGAATTAAACCAGTTTAACTGGACTGAAGAAGAATTGCTTACTTATGAGCAAGAAATCAAACGTATTATGGATAATCAAGCTGCTGAAGATTATAAGCTAGAGCAACTAAGACAACAAGTCGTAGAAGCAGAAAAACATGCTATACTAGCTAAAGCTGAAGGAAAAGCTGAAGGAATGCTGGCTGTAGCAAAAAACCTAAAACAAGCTGGGACATCAATTGATCTGATATCTCAATCTACTGGTCTTACTAAAGAGAAAATAGAGAAATTATAATAGTGACTGATGCACAGATTAATACTGCTCTAAGGCTTCTCAAGGAAAAAGCTACGCTTGAGTATATATCCCAAGTGACAGGTTTAACTACTGAAGAAATTTTAAAGCTTCAATATTCTCAAAGCTAAAATAATAGGTTTTTAGCTTTAATTAATATTTCAACTAGTTTTTAATTATCTACAAATTATCCTCATACTTATATTCAAAAAATGTGGATATCCTAATTGTCTATAAAGTTATAATTTCATAGACAGCCAAAAATATACCTAATTCACTGTCTATTATATCGGTAATTGACAAATAGTAGACAATATAGTGCACTATTCGATTTGGTAGACATATATACCCGAAATAATAAAAACTTGTATTTAGTAATAAAACATAATATTATATCAGATAATGATAACATATATAATTAATCTAAAGTTAAGAATATGAGAACAATTGTAGATATACCTGATACCCAGATAAAAATCTTAGACCAAATATCCAAGAAAAAGAAAATTTCTAGAGCAGAAGTTATAAGGCTTGCGCTGAACGGCTATGTCACTAGTCATAATAAGATTAAAACAGGCTATAAGGAAGCATTTGGAATCTGGAAAAGCAAGAAAAAATTAGATAGTATCTCATACCAGCAGAAATTAAGAAATGAGTGGTCCGAATGAAAACACTATTTGATACTAATATCTTAATAGATTATTTACAAGGAATTGAAAAAGCAAGTAATGAGCTAAATCAATATAAAGATCCACAAATTAGTGTAATAACTAAAATGGAAATATTAGTTGGTACCACAGAAGAAGAGGAAGAAACTATAAGAGAATTTTTAAACAATTTCACTATAGTGAATCTTAATGAAGAGATTTGTGAAATAGCTATATCCATTAGAAAGAAGCATAAAATCAAAATACCTGATGCGATAATCTGGGCCACAGCTAAATATAATAATAGCTTACTAATAACAAGAAATACTAAAGATTTTCCTAGCCATTCTTCTGATATAAAGATTCCATATCATATATAGGCAGAACTTATATGAGATTATTTGGCTATGCTAGGGTATCAACTTCCCAACAATCTTTAGAAATGCAAAAGCAAGCGCTACAAAAAGCTGGGGTTAAGGAATCAAGAATATTTTTTGATAAGGCTACTGGTAGTAATGTTGATAGGGAAGGTTTAAATTCATTGTTGGTTAAAGTAGAAGATGGTGATATTATTTTAGTTACTAAATTAGATAGGTTAGGTAGGGATACTGCTGATATGATAAGCTTAATTAATAAGTTTGATAAAATGGGAGTAGGAGTACGCTTCTTAGATGATGGTATCAGTACAGTGGGTGACACTGGTAAAATGGTTGTAACCATATTATCAGCAGTAGCGGAAGCAGAACGTCGTAGAATATTAGAGAGGACTAATGAGGGTAGAGAGTAGAAGCCAAAATTAAAGGTATAAAATTTGGCGCTAAACGCCGAATAGATAGGGAGAAATTATTGAAAAAATATAGAGAAGGGATTAAAGGAATAGCTTTAGCAAAAGCAATGGGGATTAGTCGTGCTGCAACTTATAAAATATTAAAAGAAGAAAAAGATCTTACATTTTCTTAAACTAATATTAAAGCCTAAATGCTGTAGATAATCTATAGCTTTTTGTGCCATTTACTTATTACGATTAATGGAATTAACTAAAAGCGAAATCTAATATCAAACCCTATAACCGCAAAACATTATTGACGATATCTGTTTCTTAGCATATTTTGTACTTTCAATTTAGAGTTTATAATTTTGTTTATAGACTTCTATCCAGAGGATGAAGTTAGTATTTGTACTATTTTAAGAAAAATAACGAAATATGTCATGTGAAGTTAATTATACTATTAAGGATGTAGTAGATAATTTTTTAGATAAAGATTATTTGCGTGGCAAGGCTTATAGTCAACAAGGAAAAGTTACAAATCTTGTATATAATAATGATAGAAAGTTATTTGCGCGTGTTCAAGGAACAAGGCGTACTCCTTACGAAGTAGAAGTAGAAATTATTGCTGGCATAAATAATACAAAACAATTTTTAGGTATTTGTTCTTGTCCTTTAGGTTATGAATGTAAACACATTGTAGCAACATTACTTGAAGGAATAAAAATATTAAATTCAGATAATAAAATAATTGACGTTACATCAGAAAAATTAGTTCAGAAAGAAAATACAACATTATTTGATCATGGCGTAAAACTATGGTTAGAGAATTGTAAAAAACAGACTGATAACAAAACAACCAATGCTTCAGGGAAAATTCTAATTTATGTAATCTCTTCTTCTAATACTCAAGAGGAAGCTTTTATTATATCGCCAGTTACTGCTTATATTTTAAAAAATGGTTCTTTTAGCAATAATCAAAAACCGTATAGATTAGAGCAAATGCATTATCGAGCTGAGTATATTCAAGATAATGATGCAACTATATTAAATTTAATTTCTGGACTCGTTGATCCTTTTAATAAGCATAATTCAAGTTTAAGAATTCCAACTGGTGAAGGAGCATTATTATTACTTAAATTGCTTATCAATACAAAACGTTGTTATCTGACCAATGAAGGATTGCCAAAAAATTATTTAACTATGGGTGAAGTACGAAAAGCTCAATTGAAATGGAAAACTCAATCAGACGGTAGCCAAACTATTAATGTGATTATAGAAAACGTACCATCACCTATTCTACTTCCTTTAGAACCAATTCATTATATATGTCCTATATCAAGAACTATAGGAATAGCTAACTTAAATTTAGATATGCCAATTAAACAAGTAAGGCATTTATTAAAAGCTCCAGTAATTAAACCACAACAAATTACTGCTGTAAATAAAGAGTTAATGTCTATATTTGATAATCTTCCTACTGAATTATTACCATCAGAACTTTCAACAACCAATCTAGAAATTAACCCAGTACCAATTTTAAAACTTAGTGAAGCTACTATTTATCAATGGAAATCTGGATCTTGGGGATCTCGTGTTCGTGCTAACGAACCAATTAGTGTAGCAGTTGCTAGCTTAGCATTTGATTACGGAGGCAAATCTATTGATTATTATGATCAACAGAAAGAGATTAGTCGTTTTAAAGACGGGCAAGTACAGATTATTAATCGTAATAAGCAAATGGAGCAAGGGGTTATAGATTATTTACAGCATTTAGGTTTTAATATTAGTTTTAGAGATATGAGTAATTATTATGATGTTAAAAAGGAATATCATAACTGTATTACAATTGGTATAATAAAAGAGAATTTCCATAAAGATAAAACTTTAAAATCACTTTGGGAACATTTTGTTCATCACGATATAGCTCGCCTAAAGGAGTTAGGGTGGCAAATCAAAATGCTAACCTCTTTTCCGTATAATATAGTATATGCTGATGATGAATGGTACGCAGAAGTACAGGATGATAGCAATCATTGGTTTAATGTAGAACTTGGTATAAATCTTGATGGCGCTAGAGTAAACCTAATACCAATATTATTAGAATTACTAAGAAAAGATAATGACATTTTTTCTAACCTTGAGAAGATAACCAAAAATAATCCATTCTTGATATCTTTGAAGGATGGCAGACGTTTAGCATTGCCACCAGAACGATTAAAAACTCTGCTTAGTACAATTCAATATTTATTTAGTTTTCAAGATAATATTGATAAGTCAGAAAAGCTAAGAATGCAAAATTTGGACTCCGCCTTGCTTGTTGAAATAGAAGCAGCAGCACAATCTCTTAATATGCGTTGGTTTGGAGGAGAAAGAATTAGAGAATTAGGAAAAAATCTCAAAGATTTTGATAGTATCAAAGAAGTAGGGATACCTAAAAATTTTCATGGGCAGTTACGTAATTATCAAAAAGATGGTTTAGACTGGCTACAATTTTTGCGTAAACATCAATTATCTGGAATACTTGCAGATGATATGGGGCTAGGAAAAACTGTTCAAGTACTTGCTCATATCGCTACAGAAAAAGCAAATCAATCTCTGCATTTTCCTATTTTAGTTATTGCCCCAACTAGCCTTATGGTAAATTGGCGAACTGAAGCTAAGAGGTTCACTCCTGATATTAAAGTATTAACTTTACACGGCTTACAACGTAAAGCCTATTTTAATGATATAAAAAATCATGATTTGATATTAACAACATATCCTTTGTTATTGCGTGATAAAGATATTATTTTAGCTCATCAATATCATACAATTATTCTTGATGAAGCTCAAACTATTAAGAATTCTAATGCTAAAATCACTCAAATAGCCAATCAAATAAAAGCTAACCAACGACTATGTATGACTGGTACTCCGTTAGAAAATCACTTAGGGGAATTATGGTCTTTATTTAATTTTCTTCTACCAGGTTATCTAGGAACTAATAAACAATTTTCCTCTATATTTCGTAATCCTATTGAAAAAGATAATGATACCCAAAAAGTAAAAATGTTAACTAAGAGGATAAAACCTTTTATTTTACGTCGTACTAAACAGGAAGTAATGACAGAACTTCCACCTAAAACTGAAATAATTCGTACAGTAGAGTTAGAAGGAGAACAACGTGATCTTTATGAAACTATTCGTGTTAGTATGCATGAAAAGGTTCAACAAGAAATCAATAAGCATGGTATGGATAAAAGCCATATTATTATACTTGATGCTTTGCTAAAATTAAGGCAAGTTTGCTGTGATCCTGCTCTCTTAAAAATAGAAAGCGCAAAAAACGTTTCTCAATCCGCAAAACGAACAGAGCTAATTAATATGCTAATTGAAATGCTAGATGAGGGGCGAAAGATCTTATTATTTTCTCAATTCACTAGTATGTTACAATTAATAGAGCAACAGTTAAATTCTTTAAATATATCTTATGTTAAATTAACAGGGCAAACTAAGGATCGTGAAACACCTATACGCAATTTCCAAGAGGGTAAAGTTTCATTATTTTTAATAAGTTTAAAAGCAGGTGGAGTAGGATTAAACCTTACCGCAGCTGATACGATAATCCATTATGATCCATGGTGGAATCCCGCGGTAGAAAATCAGGCTACTGATAGAGCCTATCGTATTGGTCAAGATAAACCTGTGTTTGTCTATAAAATGGTTACGTCAGGTACAGTAGAAGAGAAAATTATAGAAATGCAAAAGAAAAAATCTGAATTGATAAATAACCTACTCGATCCAAATTCTAAAATATCATCTAAACTTACAATGAATGATATCCGAGTATTATTTGAGCCTTTGGCTGCTTAGCAGCAATTCAGCAATTCGAAATATGGCTAGAAAGCTTATAGTAATGGTGTTTATAAAACGATGTTCTCGTAGAAAAATTGAAGTCATATTTGGCCCAATACTAAAGATCGTGCCAGGAGTGGCAAAGTTAAGAAGTTAAACAGGGAAATTTTTTATATTTTCTTCATATATTTTTTGAGCTTCCGATAATGATAATTTTGAATAAATCTCTAGAGACTTACGGGTTTC
>JAJIYR010000150.1 GCA_020881085.1 Rickettsia endosymbiont of Bryobia graminum
TCCCTTTCTCATATTCTGTCATAGTCATCCTATAAAATAAGTCCTATTTACTTATTTTATATAGGACGACTATGACTTCTTCAAACTAAAGTTTCTCCACCTGAAGGTGGAGGTTTGAACCATCAGCTGGATAATCAATTAAATTGAGATTAGGTACTAGGAGCTACGAGTGAAGCCTGTATATTAAATAGGGTAGCAGGAAGCAGCAACGTAGATAATTAATATCAAATGACTATATAATATATTAATTACTCAAGAAAAGAGCTAGTATATTTACATAAAATTGCTTTTAATATATTATTCCCATAAATTAGTTGGTTAAGAAAGATGATAAACAATATATTTACAGGTCTAATTACTGCTCTAATAACCCCTTTTAAGAATAATCAATTAGATTTTGCTTCTTTAGAAAAAATTGTTAATTATCAAATTGATAATAAAGTTGATGGAATAGTCGTAGGTGGTTCAACTGGTGAAGGAACTAGTTTAACTTTAGAGGAATATAGAAATTTATTGGAAGCTGCAGTAAAGGTCGTAGATAAGCGTTTACCAGTAATAGCTGGTTGTTCTGCTAATAGTACCAATGTTGCGGTAGAAATGATTAAAATATCTGAGGACATTGGAACGGATGGTTTTATGTGCAGTGTTCCTCCTTATGTTAAGCCAATGCAAGAAGGGATTTACTTACATTTTGAAGCTTTACATAATGCAAGTAACTTACCGATAATGCTTTATTCTGTGCCATCAAGGACTATTTTTGATTTTACTGATGAGACAATTTTAAGGCTAAGCAAATTACCAAGAATTGTTGCTTTAAAAGATGCTTATAATGATTTAGAGCGTCCTATTAGGCTTAAAAATATGATAGATAAAGAATTTAATTTACTATGTGGCAATGATGAGATTGCATTATCATATAATGCTCAAGGTGGTGTAGGATGCGTTTCTGTCGCTTCTAATATAGCACCAAAATTATGTAAAGAATTGCAAGAGAGTTGTCAAAATAACAATTATCATAAAGCTTTAACTATCCAACAACAATTATCACCTCTATATAAATCGCTATTTCTGGAGTCAAATCCAATAGGTACAAAATACGCTGCTTATAAATTAGGCTTATGTACCAATGAATTACGCCTTCCTTTAACTGCAGCCACTAACAATACTCAAGAGAAAATTAATAAAATTATTAGTAAGTATGTCTGAATATAAAAAGATAATAGCTCAAAATAAACAAGCTTATTTTAATTATTTTATTGAAGAGAAAATTGAAGCTGGCATAATATTAACTGGTAGTGAAGTAAAATCCCTTAGGCAAGGTAAAGCTAGTATAGAAGATAGTCATGCAGAGAATTCTGGTAATGAAGTATTGTTATATAATTGTCATATAGCAGAGTATGAAAAAGCTAACCGATTTAATCATTCAACTAGAAGGACAAGAAAATTACTATTGCATTCATCTGAAATACGAAAAATCATTGGTAAAATTCGTGTAAAAGGTTATACTCTTGTTGCGCTTTCATTATATTTTAATAAAAAGAATATTGTAAAAGCAGAATTAGGTATAGCAAAAGGTAAAAAGTTGCATGATAAGAGAGAGACTATAAAAGAAAAAGATTGGAAACGAGATCAAGCAAGATTAATGAGAAATAAAATATAATATTACAATGACTGTAAGTCCAGATTATTTAATTGAAAGAAAAAAAACTAAGAAAGCATTATGGCTATGGAAAATGGTTGCTATTATGTGTTCTTCATTTTTATTTGTTATATTATTTAGTAAGTTTAATATCCCAAGCTCTAGGAATATCGCTAAGGATATAATTACTAATAATATTGGAAGTAATAATGAAAATATCATTGGAAGGTATATAGCATCGATTTTAATTGAAGAAATAATTTTTGAAGATATTAAGCGTGATAGAATATTAGCAAAAATAGCTGATGATGATCAAATAAGTGCTTTAATTGTCAATGTTAATTCTCCAGGTGGTACTGTGGTAGGATCAGAGAAGATTTATAATATACTCCAAAAGATAGCAGAAAAAAAGCCTGTGGTAATAATAATGGGTACTGTAGCAGCAAGTGGTGGGTATTTAATATCATTAGGAGGAGATTATATTATTGCTCATAATGGTACAATAACTGGTTCTATCGGAGTAATTTTTCAAAGTTTTGAGGTAACTGATTTAGCCAAAACATTGGGAGTTACTTTTAACAATTTTAAGTCAGGCGAATTAAAGGCAGCACCTAACCCTACTGAGAAAGTTACAGAACATGTTCGTAAGGCTATAATGGAAAATATTGAAGATACTTATGATTATTTTACTGAGCTTGTAGCTTCTAGGCGTGGCTTATCTATTGAAGAGGTTAGGAAATTAGCCGATGGGAGAATATATTCTGGTCGGCAAGCCCTAAAATTAAAATTGGTAGATGCTGTAGGGAAGCAAGATGATGCTATTAAATGGTTACAAGAAGTAAAAAAAATAGATAAGAGTTTAGAAGTAAAAGAACTTAGAATTAGACCAAAACCAGGTTTTATAGATATATTGAAAGGAGATTTTGACAGTATTCTCCCTGGAGTGTTTAAAAATAAATTGCAAGGATTAGGAGCAATTTTATAATTTATGGCACAAAAATCTGATTTAATAAATAAAATATCGAATAATCTTACTTATCTTACTAAGGATGATATCAAAGTTTCTGTAGATTTAATTTTTGATTATCTCCAAGCTGAGCTTGCTAAGCCTGAACCATCTCGTATAGAAATTAGAGGATTTGGTAGCTTTTCTATTAGACAGCGCCAATATTCTAATAGTGAAAAATCATATAGAAGTATTTATTATCGTATGCCTAAAGTACAGAAGTAATTATTATTCCTAATCATAAACTATTATCAAAATAATAGTCTTCCATAATGGTTTGTATAACCTAATTCTTAATTGAATCATAATCATAGGTTTACATAATTAATCCATAAAATTAATAAAATATATGACTTTAGAAGAGTTTCGTCTTAAATATAATTATCCTCAAGCAACTAAGATGATGCAGCAATATTTAGATATCAAATTTGCTAATATAGATTGTTTACTGCTATTTAGGATGGGAGATTTTTATGAGATGTTTTTTGATGATGCAATTACTGCAAGCAGAGTTTTAGGTATTGCTCTTACTAAAAGAGGCAAGAATGGTGAAGATGAGATTGCCATGTGTGGAGTTCCGCATCATTCTATAGAAACCTATTTAAACAAATTAATTGAAGAAAATTTTAAAATAGCTATTTGTGATCAACTGGAAACACCAGAAGAGGCAAAGAAGCGAGGGGGGTACAAAGCAGTAGTTAATAGGGATGTCACTCGGATAATTACTCCTGGGACAGTAACAGAAGAGTCATTAATTGCTGTAGCTCAGCCTAATTATTTAGCAAGTGTTGTCTTGCTAAAAGAGAAGGCTTCAGTTTGTTATATTGATCTGTCTACCTTTGAAATTTCAGTTATAGATATAGGGCAAAATGATGTTTTGAATGAATTATCTCGCCTTAAACCTAAAGAAATTCTTCTTAGTGAAAATTATAGAATAAGTCAATTGACTGATAATATTCGTAATCAATTACACCTACAAATTTCTTATCAAGTGGATAGTTTTTTTTCTTATAAGAAATGTCAAAAAATTATTTTAGATTTTTATAAAATTCAAGATTTAAAAGCAATAGGAGAAATAACTGAATCCCAAATCAGTAGTATTGGTAGCATTTTGGAATATTTATCCTTAACTCAAAAGCAAAATCTTCCTATTCTACCATTGCCTAAGATTATTAATTATCATAATTTTATGACAATTGATCTAGCAACTAGACGTAATTTAGAGATTATGAGTAATCTATTAGGTCAAAGTAAAGGTAGTATACTTGGTGCTATTGATTATACGGTTACTAAATCGGGTAGTCGGTTATTATATAATTTTTTATCTGCTCCATTAATAGATATTTCTGAAATAAATTATCGGCAAGAAATAACTAACTTTTTTTATTCAAATACTCAAATAATAGAGGATATAAAAAAAATATTAAAAAAGACAGGGGATTTAGAACGTTGTTTATCAAGAATTGTGATGAACCGAGGATCAGGAAGAGATCTTTTGAATATTAAGTATACTTTAGATTTGGCTTTACAAATAAAAGGAGAGTTTATTGGTAATTATGGAATAAATTTACCTGCCTATATAGAGAATTTAATTAAGCCATTATCTGGCGATGGTTCGTTATATAGTTTATTAGATGAGGCAATTAGAGAAGACGCTCCTAATAATGTAAATGAAGGAGGGGTAATAAATCATGATTATCATCCTAAGGTTAAGGAGTTATATGATCTGATAAATAATGGGAAGTCACATGTAGAAAAGTTAAAGATTCAGTACCGTCTTGACACTAAGATTGATAGCTTAAAAATATCTCATAATAATGTTTTAGGGTTATTTATTGAAATTACCTCAAGGCATAATGAAAAAATGAATAATGGAAAATTTATTCATCGGCAAACAACTGCAAATGTTGTACGCTATACCACTGTAGAATTACAAAAGCTAGAAAGTGATATGGTTAATGCAAGAAGTTTAGTAATTAACCTTGAACTTGATTTATATAAAAAAGTCTGCGCGGAAGTTATAGATAAAGCTGTGTTATTGAGGTTAATAGCTAATTCCATAAGTAAAATAGATGTATATTGCAATTTTGCTTATGTTGCAAAGGAGTTTAATTATACAAGACCAATTTTAACTAATGAGTTAGATTTTGAAATTATTGGTGGTCGCCATATAGTTGTTGAACAAAGTTTGTTAAATAATACTAAGTCTTTTGTTAGTAATGATTGTATTCTATCTGAAACGGATAGAATTTGGTTAATTACTGGTCCAAATATGGCGGGTAAAAGTACATTTTTAAGACAAAACGCCATAATAGCTATCTTAGCTCAAATAGGAAGTTTTGTACCAGCTAGCAAGGCAAAAATAGGTATTGTTGACAAGATATTTAGCAGAATTGGGGCAGGTGACGATCTGCAATCAGGGCAGTCCACTTTTATGCTGGAAATGCTTGAAACATCAGCAATTTTATCTCAATCAACTCCTCGTTCCTTGGTGATATTAGATGAAGTAGGGCGAGGAACTTCAACATATGACGGAGTATCTATTGCTTGGTCAGTGCTTGAATATATTCATGATAGGCTTAAATGTCGCTGTCTGTTTGCTACTCATTATCATGAATTAACTACTATGAGTAATTTCTTACCGGCTTTAAAGAATTATACTGTTGCTATTGAAGAGTTAGGCCATGAGATATTATTTTTGCATAATATTATAAAAGGAACTGCCAATAAATCTTACGGGATTCATGTGGCTAGTTTAGCAGGTCTACCAAAGTCTGTTATAGCTAGAGCTAATGAAGTATTAATGAAATTAGAAAAGAGCAGTAATAGTAAGGAGAAGAATATCCTAAACGGTGAGTCTAATAATTTAAGTTTATTTAATATACCGGTGGATCCTAAAGAAAAATTGAAATTCAATAAGTTACAAGAAGAAATTAATAAAATAGACGCTGATCAACTATCACCAAAACAAGCGTTGGAATGGTTATATAAATTAAAAGAATTAGTATAATAAAGTGAAGTAATTTAATTTAAGCTGCTATTTATTGACAAAAGCAACTTATCTTATTTATAAGAGTTTTTTGATACACTTATACTCCATAGTAAAGCGGTATACTGAATTAACTTGAAGAGTTGAAGAAATGGTTAACGTTAATAGTTTGGAAATTGTCGTTTATTAAGGTCCGGCACATATCTTTATCATTGCCCGTGTTTCTAAACAGTTTTTTTCTTGCTTCTGGAGCTTGTTCAAAATTATGGTAAAATTTATTCTTATTTGTAGTACTGTGCATAAACTTCCATCATCTCTAAATTGGGCTCAGATTTGGACTATATGTTGGCACAAATAATGGCTCTATTTTACTACAATTTACTAGGGATTACTTAACTTTCTTTGATTTGTGGTAACTAGCATTGTCACAAATTCAATATATTCTTTCCTTGCCACTATTCTCCTTTTCCAATCTATGGCGTACAAAAAATAGTAACAACAATTAAAAGTGTTACAGCTCGTCAAATATTTAGACAGTGTCCACAGGTAAAGAAACAATTATGGGGTGGAGAATTTTGGACTGATGGATATTTTACGAGTACGGTTGGTAAGCATGGAAATGAGAATATGATAGGAAAAGACGTAAAAAAGCAAGGCAAGGAATATAAGAAACTTCATGAGGATCATCAGCTAGCTTTCTGCTAAAATACCCCGCGCTGCTTGCGGCGGGGATTACGTTTATTGATCTGCCGAAGATTTACCAATCGTATATGAAGCACCAAGAGCTAGATGAGGATTTGTTAAGTGGGAAAGACATCGCGAATAATCAGAAGAAAGCAATAATAGAACTACAAGCTCCTATAGTGTCAGAGATTTTGGGCAATAGTCAGAAAATTATTAAAAATATATCTCCTGTTTTAAAATCAGATCTACCAAAATATTTTGAAAAAAACCAAAAGGATATTTTGAACTTTTTAACTAAGCCGGAAATGCAACAAAATATGAGGTCGTCGGGAGCAGATCCTAAGCTTGTATATGATGTAGCAGAAGCTACGATGCCTTTTGTTGTGGAAATATTGCCTGTAGTATCAGATTTGGCTGAAAATTGTTTGAACGATAAAGAAGGTTTAGAACGGATAATTATACAAAGTAAG
>JAJIYR010000151.1 GCA_020881085.1 Rickettsia endosymbiont of Bryobia graminum
GCCATCATTGTCATTGTTCCTTCTTTGTATTTATTTATTACTTTGTTCCTTAAATCTTGGCTATATGCTCGCATAAATCATTATCTAACTTTTTAAACTATTCTTATACAGCACTTATCATAGTAATTCAATCGGGTTAGCTATATTATACAAGTATTATCTTTTTATATAAAGATGGGTGCCATACCTGCGTAGGCAGGAATTTAGGAAGTAGTAATAACACATCATACTGAACCTCGTCTTAGCACCTAATGGATCCAAGAACAAGTTCAGTACGATAGTAATGGGAATTGAATTCCTGCTTATTCAGGCATGACATCGATTTTCCATTCCAAAAAATATATTATCACTTCAATTTTCTCTCTATACAACCAACCAATCCATAGGTTATATTAATTAATCATTCTTCGAACAATTCTTTCCATATTGACATTTTAGTTTAATATATCGATTATCTATAATTAATTATACTGCAAAAATACTCACAAATGCAAATTATCGATAACTGAAATTAACAACTATTAAACTATTATGCAAAAATCTTTAAGCCTTATAATTGCTGCAATAATTATTTATTATATTATACAAACAAAGCTACAACCATCACCTGAAGAGAACAAACCTGTTATAGAAACTAAGGAGGTTACTCAAAATACCAGTGACGCAACTCAACCTCCTGAACCACAGGTACTAACAGGTAATTTTCTTGAAAAATCTATATCTAAAGTAGTAATAAATGCTCTTAAAACTGAACAAGGGAGAGCATTTTTTGAAAACTTGATACAACAAAAAAACCAGCCATTAGCGAGCGGTGAATATAGCATAGAGGTAAACCGTGATTTTATTCAGCCATTATTTAAAATAAACACTCTTGGTAGTGGCACTGAGGGGCCAGCTACTTGTGGTCAGGTGGCAACAATCCATTATCAAATATTAGATATTAATAATAATCTAATCTCTGAAGAAACCAAAACATTCACTCTGGGTGCCAAACCAATTATCCCCGGTATTGATATTGTTACTACTGGTATGATGATAGGTCAAACAAGACAAGCAATAATACCGGCAAAATATGCTTATTATGATGCACCTTATAAAAAAGATAACTTAGAGCAAGATGCTGCATATAGAGTGAACGTAGCACTAAACTCTATATTACCTAAGAATTTTATTAACCCTAATGAAGTTAAAATTTTTGATGATGAAATAGCATATAAAATACCATTATTATGTGGTGATATGACTGAATTTGATGCAAAAATCACTAGATTATCAAATGGGCAAGTACTTTATGACTCTAAACATGACGATAAAAAGATTAATATGAAAATTGGTGATATTACTTATCCTTTAATTGTTTCTTATGCTTTACATGGCAAAATACCTGTTGGCACTAGAACAGTTATAGCAAAAGGTCAAGCATTTAAAGCTCCAGGATCAAATATCAATAGAATGCTTAATCAAAGTACAATTCCTGTTGATGAATATTTAATGCTTGAACTAACTAACTTTAAGAACACAAAATGAGGAAAAATGGATAATACTTATAATACCAAAAGAGCTACCGTACAATCTTTAGAAGATATATTGTTTGAACCAATAAAAATATTAGATCACGGTTTTATTAGAGTTATTGATTATATGGGTGATGACAACGCCATAGTTCAAGCTGCTCGAGTATCTTATGGAAAAGGTACTAAGCAAATAAGTCAAGATAGAGGCTTAATTAATTATTTGATGAGACATAGGCATACAACACCTTTTGAAATGTGTGATATTAAATTTCATATTAAATTACCTATTTTTGTTGCAAGACAATGGATACGCCATAGAACAGCCAGCGTTAATGAATATTCAGCTAGATATTCTATCTTAGGCAATGAGTTTTATTTACCAGAAAGACAACATCTTGCTGCTCAATCTACCATAAATAAACAAGGCAGAAGTAGCGAAGCACTTCCCCAAGAAATCGCAGATAAGGTACTCGCATTACTGGAAAATGATTCTAGAACATGTTATCAGCATTATATGGAAATGATGAACCAAGACGAAAATGGTAATATTATTAATGAAAATACTATAGGTATTACTAGAGAATTAGCTAGAATGAATATAACTCTAAATTATTATACCGAGTGGTATTGGAAAGTTAATCTTCATAATTTACTGCATTTTCTTGCTTTACGCGCAGATCCTCATGCTCAATATGAAATTAGAGTATATGCCGATAAAATGCTGGAAATAGTAAAAAATTGGGTTCCTTTTACCTATGATGCTTTTAATGAATATAGGCTAGAAGGCCATAATATCTCTAAAAAAGGTATGGCAGTTGTAAAAAGGTTAATTAACAATGAAAATGTAACTCAAGAATCTAGTGAAATGAGTAAAAGAGAATGGGATGAACTAATGAAAATCATTAAATAGAAATTTAGCTAAATTACTTCAAACTATCATAGATATAGAAAGTATAATTAATCGTCATAGTTAGGGGTTATAAGACTCCTAACCATCCAGAAAAATACTTAATATAATAATATTTTTTGGATCACGGCTTGATTAGATAATTAAAATTCCTTAACGTGTATTTGCACATAAATATCTCTAATATTCTTAATTAGAAATTATAATAAAAATCAGGAAGTTCGCTACCTAAACTAAACAGTTCATTTAAGCTTAAATTATATTTACTAAAGCATCAGAACTCATGTACTATAGACTCTCCGCAAATCTAGTCAGTGTTTTAAGGTCTTGAAATAGCATCCAAACCTCTTTTACTTAAACCAATAAAGCCATTTAGCCTCGAAGATGGGATATTCAGAAATACGAGCAAGCCCTACATAAATTTTAAGCTTTGCAAGAAGGTAGCTGATGCACAAGGTCATAAAATCTGCTTCATGCACAGGTATATCTTTTAAGATAATTTTTTCACATTCGTTAAATATAGAGATTTTTTCTACGAGTATATACCGAACAGAATCACGATTGATTACATACCCCCTGCATGCTTTATGACTTTACTTTTTGATGTCATAGCAATTGAGTCATTTCATGAAATTGCCATGATATTTTATCTACTTCTATATTATTATCTCAATCCTTTATATCTTTTTTAATCCCCTTCCGAATAAGGCCTGTCGAAATCAGATATATCAATTTTTAATTTAAGAAGTTTATCTTTAGCTGTAATAGACAAAGCTAATACTACATCTTCATCTCTTTTTTCTAAAATAGGAGTTTTGATCCTAAATTTTGTAGAGCCATTATGAGTAAAATAAGCATAACTGTATTCATTTGAAGTAGCGGTTAAAGTATAAAAAGTATTTTGTTCTTTTGAAAGCTGTGTAATATCTATAATATATTCAGTATTTTGCTTAAGATTAACATAGTTATATTGATTTTCAGGTGATACACTAATTTTTAGTTTTTTGGTACGATTATTCTGTAAATTGGAGTTAAGTTTGTACAGAGTATAATTTTGTTCTATAACAACAATTTCTGTATAATCAGGGTTAACCAACAATTCGCTAAAGGCTGATGTATTTAAGATAAAAGGTCTATAACTTGCAATAAATATATATTTTACATTATTTCTTTGTAAGGCCTTATATAACTCTTTTGCCGTAGGGATGTCAAAATAAGCAATTGTTGAATCATTAAGGTAAAAGTTGATTTTTGCATTTTGCACTTGACCATATAGAGCACTCCTGTCAAATGCGAAAACTACCTCATCATCATGTAAATTCTGTATTAAGTATTCTACAATATTTGAAATACTTAAAGGTTTAATTCTATCTTCAGAATTTTTATAAATAGCTAATCCTAAAGGTATAGCATAAATAAGAAACAATACCGTTAGAAAAACCAGAAATTTTTTAGATGGTAAAATTACCATAGATAGTAGTTCTCTTATAATTTTACTAACTAGCATTGGAAAATCTCTTATTTGTTTCTTATAGGTCAGTGGTAAGTTCTAGAATTAATTAAGCCAATTGTGCATTTTCTTCCCATAGCTCATTTGGTGTTTTATACCCAAGAATTTTTCTTGGTAAATTGTTAAAAAAAATCTTCTATTTTATTTAATTGCTTTATAGTTAATTTTT
>JAJIYR010000152.1 GCA_020881085.1 Rickettsia endosymbiont of Bryobia graminum
TTACTCTCCTGATTTAAACCCTATAGAGAAATTCTGGGCAAATTTTAAACGTAACTTAAGAAAAGTTATTAAACGATTTGATGATTTCTTAGATGCAATAACCTTCGCTATGCAATTAACTCAATCGGCTTAGCTATATAGTTTCATTCATTTTCAAGTTAGCTTGTTTATATGCGACAGAGCTTAAGTAGCATCAATAATTTTCATAAAATAAGTTGCATTTTTTAGTAATATTGGTTAGGATCTCTAGTACTTTAGGCTAGGTAGCAAAGTGGTAATGCGGCGGACTGCAAATCCGCCATGCGCCGGTTCGATTCCGGCCCTGGCCTCCATACTAATTTTAGCTCTTATTTATAAGTTAATTAGAATAATATTTATGGAATTTATTGAGCAATTCCTGGAAATGTTAGTTGCTGAGCGTGGTATAGCCCATAACTCAGTAGTTAGTTATCAAAATGACTTATTAGGATTCCATAAATTTTTACTAATAAACCACTTGTTGCCATTAAATGTTCAAACAGATGACATAAGAAACTGGATAGAATATTTAGCAAAAAATGGTATAAGTCCCCGTTCAATAAATCGTAAAATATCTTCTATTAAAAATTATTATGAATTTTTAATTAGTGAAAAATATGCTAAATACAATCCTTGTCTATTAGTTGATCTACCGAAATATCAAACTACTCTACCTTCCGTTCTATCAATAGATGAAATTAAAATTTTACTATTATGTTGCGAGAGTGATAAATCTGATGCTGCTGTGCGTTTAAAGGCAATGATTCATTTATTATATGCAAGTGGAATGAGAGTGTCTGAACTTGTCAGTATAAAATTGACAAGTATTTTAGTGAATCAATTATCTAAAGATATTAAAAAAATTTTTCCTATCTTTGGTAAAGGGAACAAAGAGCGAATGATAGTTATCAATGATAAGACCATTGCAAGTTTACAAGAATATTTAGTTATTCGCCATAAATTCCTTACCCCTAAACAATTGAGTAGCAAACTATATTTATTTCCTTCTTATTCATCTACTGGTCACATGACTAGACAAAATTTTGCAGTTTTATTAAAGCAAATTTCTATTAAAGCTGGTTTAAACTCTGAAAACATTTCTCCGCATGGGTTGCGTCATAGCTTTGCTAGCCATTTATTAGAAGGGGGAGCAGATCTTAGAGTAATTCAAGAGCTGCTCGGTCATGCTGATATTAGCAGTACTCAAATATATACCAATATTCAAACTAAGCATCTGAAGATAGCTTTAGGGAAGCATCCATTAATATAGGTTAATTATATCCTAGGTAATGAATATTAAAAATATTTACTACATAATTTAAAGTAAGAATAGCCAGTTATAACTGTTAGTAATGCAGCGATCCAAAGGGCAATTTGTCCTACTAAATCCATATACTCTATACCAGAACCTTTTGAACCTAGAATTAAGGCTGATAGAGCAAACATTTGAATAAAAGTTTTAATTTTTGCTAACCTTGAGACAGGTAGGCTAACTTTAGTTAATGATAGGAACTCACGAAAACCAGCTACTAAAAATTCTCTCATTAAAATTAATATACATGGTATTTCCCCAGCTACCCCTTTTTTTACTAACATTATTAATACGCAACCAACTAACAATTTATCAGCTATAGGATCAAACATTTCTCCAAAGCTTGATACTAAACTAAATCTTCTTGCAAGATAACCATCAAAAAAATCAGTAATGCTTGCTAAGATAAATAATATTGCCCCTAGACGATGAGCTAGCTTAGAATTATCAAGATAAAAAGTCATTACGATAACTGGAATAACAATAATACGTGCTATAGTTAAGTAATTTGGTAAATTTTTATCAATATTCATTATGTTCAATATTAGAATTAATGGTTTATAGAAATTTTAAATTTCATAGTTAAGCAAGCTTATTTATAATTTATCAATATTATTAGTATTTTTCATTATAATTTTTTTTGCTATTTCTGTATCTAACATTTTTTCATTATCTGTTTCTTGCATATATAATGAAACTAATTCTAATGTTTTATTACAAAATTCTGACTGGAGTGTTGCGAAAGCTTTTGATTTTGCTGTATTTACAAAATTAATAGTGGTATTTTTTTTATGCTCTAAAAATTTCTCTATTTTTATATTTTGTTCAATAATTATGTTATTAGCAGTTTCTTCTCCCTCTTTAAGCATTTTTTCTTTTAAATTTGCAATCTCTACAAGTTGATTTGTAGTTTTTTCAAATAATAAAGTCATATCTTCATTAAGTTTTTTGCTTTCTGTAAGCTGGTTTTGGATAGCCATAATTTTTAAGTCTAGAGACTTAAAAATTATATTTTTTGCAGGTCTATAAATTAAACTTACAAAGATTAGGAAAGAGATCGCTAACCAAAAATGTTCGTTAAAAAAATTCATTATTTTATCTTATCATATAATTTAGTTAATAATTTTTGGTTAGCTGGTTGGTTAGTAATTTGCTCAATTAGCTTTGTGGCTAAATCTATGCAAGATTGATTTATATTAGCCCAAAATAATTTATAATCTTCTTTAATATCATTATTAGTTTGATTAATTTGAGCTTTTAAATCATTGTTTAATTGATTTTTCTTGGCTAAGAAAATCTCTTCCATTCTGTTAGAGGCTTGTTTTTGAATATTTACTACTAACTCTTGTATTATTTTTACTTCATTATCATACTGTTTTTGTAGTTTTTTTGCTTCTGATGCAAGCTTCTCTGCGTTTGAAATATTAAAATCTATAATAGATTGTCTGCTATCTGAAATTTTCTTAGCTAAAGGAATAATAAACTTATGAATTAAACCATGTAAACAGCTAAAAATAATTGCTAACCAAAAAACTTGCGAATAATAAAAATTAGCATCAAATTGTGGCATAATATTTTAGGAGAATATTAACAAGATTGCAATTACGAATGAAAATAACCCCATAGCTTCAGTAAGACCAGCTCCGATTAGGGCCATCCTTTGTAGTTGGTCACTTGCAGAAGGATTACGAGCCATAGAAGATAGTAATGAGCTAAAGATATTAGATACTCCAAGAGCTGCTCCAAGTAGACCAATAGCCATACACCCGATTCCAATATATTTTAACGACATTGCGTCCATAATAAATACTCCTAAAAAATGATTAATAATAGTTTTAATTTTTCTTAATGCAAATTTATCGCATCACTTAAATATACGCAAGAAAGAATTGTAAAAATATATGCTTGAAGTATGGCTACAAAAATTTCAAAGCCAATTAAAGTGACAATTATTGGAATTGGTAGAAATTTTAAAAAGATCATTAATGATACAGCAAATCCTGCCATTACTTTTAGCAATATATGTCCTGCCACCATATTTGCGGCTAGTCTTAAAGATAGGCTTATTGGTCTTGCTAAATAAGCAAATAATTCTAAAATAATCATAACAGGAGCTAACCATAAAGGTACACCTTGAGGTAAAAATAGTGATAAAAAATGTAGGCCATGGTTAACAAATCCAACAATTGTAATAAATAAAAAAACAATTATTGCTAGAGAAAATGTAATCACAATATGACTTGTAACAGTAAAGCCATAAGGAAGCATCCCAAGTAAGTTACATAATAGAATAAAAATAAATAGAGAAAATATTATAGGAGTAAACTTTCTTCCTTTTTCTCCAACATTTTGATCTAGCATGGAGGTAATCATATTATATAATATTTCTGCACTTGCTTGTAATCTTGAGGGAACAAGTTGTTGAGGTTTTAGAGCACAATAGAGATAAGATAATGCTATTAATAAAGCAGACATCATAAATAAACTAGAATTAGTAAAACTAATGTCATAATCAAATAGCTTAATTTCGATTAGTTTTTTTAATGCAAATTGATCTAAAGGGCTATGTGACATTATTTTTTATTTACCTTCTGCCAAATCATTTTAAATCCTGCTAACACGCCTATCAATGAAAAAATTATAATACATAAAGGTTTGCTTGCAAAATATTTATCTAAAAATATACCGATAGTGATTCCTACACCTGTGCCTGCAACTAAATCTAAACCTATCCCTAAGGCATCTACCTCTTTTCTTTTTTTAGAATTATCATAGGTTGGAGGATTATTGGCTTTAAATTTATCAATTCTTTCTTGTATTTGTTCTAATTTCTTATCCACACAATGAATACCTTGTGAAATAAATTACTATATTTCATTAGTAGGGTTAACTTCTTCTAATGCCTTATCAATCTTTTTAGATAAAATATCTAGGCTATATCCTTCTGATACTGGTTCACCATTTATAAAAAATGCCGGTGTACCAATAAATTTAGGAGATTGAGAGATAAAATTAGTATTTTCCAATAATATTTTTGCTAGTTTATCATCTTTAAGGCATTTTTCAAAAGACTCGGATGATACTCCGCCTATTTGCCCTATATTAGTAAGTAAGGAGCGATATTTAGCACTTCCAGCCCATTTATCTTGTTGCTCTAATATTACACTTTGAAATTTTAGAAAACTATCTTTAGAAGTTGTACAGCGTTGTAAAATTGCTGCGTCTAAATCTTGCTTATTAGAGATAAATTCACGTGTTACATAAGCAATTTTATTAGTTACAACATATTTCTTTTTTAGTTCTGGTAAAACTGCCTTATTAAAATAAGCGCAATGAGGGCAAGTTGGAGAATAATACTCAATTAGTACTACTTTAGAATCAGGATTACCAAGGACAATATCATTTTTATTAATTTTGAAATTTGGTTTATCTGATATTTCTGTTTTAACTTCAGTAGTAATATTATTTTCATCAGTATTATTATGTGTATTTTCTGAGATAGTAATATCATCATGTTCATCAGAGTTATTAGCGGGAGCTTTGTTATTGTCTAAGTCTGATATAAAGTTTTGAATTACTTCTTCATCAGAAATAGTTTCTTTAGTATTATTTTCTTCTGAACATGCTAGTAAAAATAAGGAAATTAGGATAACAATAAAAAATCGCATTATGATGTAAATCTTTTTAAATATAGAGAATGTTAGATTAGGAAATTTTGGTTGATTAGTCAATTGATCTTATAATAAAATAATATATTTATATTAAACTTATTCATACAAGTATCAAGTTTATTAGTTTTCTGAGAGAAAAAGTGCCAATCCATTATATTTTATTTATATTATTTTGTAATAAACAAATTGTCTTGGCATTAATGCAAACTATAGGTAAAATTTTGTTCAAGTTGAAATTAACTTCAGTTATTTTAAAACTAAAGATAAGGTTTTATGTATATTAAAATGGTTTGTTATCGGTGAAAAATCTAGATAATAAGAATAATGAAATATATCAAAGATTAAAAGATTGTTTTACTACTTTAAGCTTACAATTTATTACAGCTCTTAAATATCCTCGCATTTTAAGGCAAGCTGTTTGTACTGTAAACATTATAAGTATTTTACAGAATAATAAAGATTTGCTTAACTATCTTAAATCAGATACTCAGAAAGAACTATCATCGGTTTTGCAGCGTTTTGGTAGCAAATCTGTTGAGGCATTAAAACAACAACCACATAAATCAGAAGAAATTATAGCTTTAACTAATTCTTTGCTTAGATTAATAGAGTTCTTAGATTCAACTTCCAATTTTATTGAGAAAGATCAATCAATTAACAAGCTAAAGCAAGAAGAGATTGATTTAGCTGAATATTTTATTGTACAGTGTTGCGCATTAATTTCCGGTGATAGAGATCAGAATGCAGTAAATAATTTTCAAGTTATGGCAATTATTATAAATTTAGACTATCTATCAGAAGAGCAGAAGAAATTATTATTACAGCAATTATTGTTAATAAAAGAATTATGGCAAATAGATGGAACTATAAATATTGAAAAAGAGTCAGTTGTTATAAATTTTCATAAAAAAATTTTATCCATTTTAAAGACTGATAAAGTAGATGATTACAATATTATATTACAAAAGATGCTTCAATTTCTATTGAAAGATAATAATGTTCTAATAGAATTATCTAACGCTAAATTAGTACGTTTATATGATAGATTAAAAGATTTATATACTAGATATGATATTGATAATGTTTTATTAAAAATATACAAAGAGTCAAAATTTAGGGTTAGTCACAGTAAATTTTATAATTCAGGGTATGATCTTTTAAAATTATTTGAGTGCTATAATACAATATTGCATCAAATAGAAAATGCAGAATTTGCTATAGTAGAAAAATTTCTATTGAAGAGAAACTCTTTTCAGCATGAGATTCTGATTAATATTACTAAGCATATAGATTTTATAATGATTGTAGATGTAGCTAATGACGTTAATTTAGATTATACATTGAATCAGGTGCGTAGAGAATTAACCCAGAATATTCAAAATGGCCATACTATTTCTTTAATGATTTCCTTTATAGAATCGAAACTAGCTTGTCATACTAGCAGTATGATTATTACTAGATATAATTCTTTAGATGATTTTGCTAAAAATAGATTAAAAAAACGATATGAGTTGCTATTTAAAAATATTGTATCATTATTAACAACAGATTCAATTCATAAAATTTTGATACAAAATGCTATAATATATAAAATTGCTTCTAAGTATAAACAAAATATTAATACAGATTCATCTTTAGAGCTAAGAATAATAGACAAGGAAAGGTTAGAAATAGTAAGACAGTTGAATGAAATTAACTTTGTAGAGATTTTTAATGATAAATATTTAAATAAAATCTCTAGTTTGAATTTTAAGAAATATGTTAGAAAGATAATGTCAGAAACGCCGTTAGCTTACATTAAATTAATTATTAGAATATTATCTAATAATTTTACCGTAGAGCAGCTTGGTGTATTATTAGAGTTATCAATAACTACTAAATCAGAAAATATAAAATCAATTGTAAAACATGAGTTAATTTTACAGCTTAAAAAGCGATTAAGCTTTGCTAAAATATTGTATTATATTTTTGCTCGAAAAAACTATGAACTTGCAAAATTAAACCATATTAAGAGATCTATAAATGAGTGTGTTAATTAAATTTATTATTAGCCTATTAACTTTTCTTTTACCAATAATAACATATGGGGAAATAAAGGAAATTAATAATTTGAAAAAAATAGATGAAGATTATCTGACGTTAAAGGAAGATTATTATCCTAAAGATATTCTAGTGGTTTTTGAAGTAAAAAAAGTTATATTTAAATCATTGTTACCAGAGCTTAATCAGTTAAGTAAGGGTGAAATCACTAAATTATCGGGAGTGTTTAAATTAGTTAAACCTTCAGCAAGTACTTATATTGATACAATAATTCTTACTGAATATAATAATCAGCTATTAGACGCAAATTTACCTGACATCATTAAAAATATTCAAGTGACCGGCGGTTCAGTTATAGTAGTTGATAATGGATTAACTGGTAACTTCAATAATATTGAGAATCTTGAAACATGGAAGTTTAATTATTTAAAAAAATTTAATATTGACTTATCTACTAATTTACTCTCAAATAAATATCTTATTTTTAATAATCTAGAATCTTTTGATAATACATATCCAGCATTTTACAATGGTATATTAACTACTAATAATATACCTATTTATCAAATATTATTAGATTTATTAATAGAAGTAAAATATATGCCTAAGTTACTTATAGTGGTAAGTAGTGATATAGGCGAATTAAACTCTATAGAGAACCAGTTACAAAATTATGATTCTAATATTGCGTTTGTTGGTTATCATTTAACATCAGATTCTTCAAAAAATTCCGGTGATACTATTAAATTAGTTAATGAATTAGTACAAAAAGTACAAGCCATAAAACGTAATAACCCCAAATTAAATAATATAGATAAGATAAACTCAAATGATAAAAAATAGATTGCGTTTAAAAATTTTTTGGAGCTTTAGTAATGAAATCTTTCTTTTATTACTAATTATTAGTGCAACCATATCTATAAGCTATGCCGAGATAATCGCTACATATTCTATTAATTCCATAACAATAAAAAACTTATTACCACAAATTGGTAAATCTAGCTTGGTGTTAATTAATATTGACAATACAATTATTACACCAAAATCTAAGATGTTTAGCTATAAGAGTCCATATAAAGGTTTTATTAGTGAGCTTAACGCTACTAATAAATATAATTCTACTGCTAACCAAATAATTGTTAACTTAATTTTGAATCGTCAAGTTGTTTTAGTTGAGGAAGATTGGCCAAATTTTATTAAAAAATTAGAGGAAAAGGGAGCGGTAGTTTTTGGTTTTACTAAAATAGAGCCGATTTTTAGAAAAATTGAAGATTTTAAGCAAAGGCAATATCAACAACTTAGTAAATTAGGGATTAAATTTACCGATAAATTTAATGATAAAGACATATTTAATTTTGATGATAATGATAAAAATTCTCCATCTTTTTATCATGGAATAATATTTACTGATATTTTAAGTAATGCTGTTGCTTTAAAGAATTTTATAAATATCAAAAATAATTTTTCCTTTGATAATATTATAGTTTTTTCTAATGAAAAATCTGAATTAATGGAAATATCTAATATATTTAGTAGTATAGAAGTTAATTATTATGGAATAGAGTATTTAGCAGTTACGGAGAAAAATGAAGCTCCTGATGTTGATATTGTAAAATTTCAGCGAAATATGTTGCTACAAACGGGTCAGTGGTTAGAGGATGAGGCGGCTAAAGAGTTAATAAAGAATAATGAGCCGGTAAAATAAAAATGAGGAATTTAATTAAAGATTTGAGAGACTTAATTATTGAAGCTGGTGTAATTGCAATAAAAAGAAGAGAAGTAGGGCTAACAATATCATATAAAGAAGATAAGTCGCCGGTGACCAATGTTGATAAAGAAATTAGTAATTTTATATATAATAATTTAAAACTTTTAAGACCTGATATTCCTGTAATTTGTGAAGAAAGAGAAGTTGATATTCTAAATGATAATAATTTTTGGCTTATAGATCCAATAGATGGTACAGGCAGTTATATGGAAGGATACAATACTTATACTGTAAATATTGCCCTTATAAAAGAAGGTGTCCCAGTAATTGGCTTAGTCTACCACCCATCATTAGGAAGATTGTATTATACTGATGATAGTAATTTGCTAAGAATAGAACAAGATAATGTTGAAATAAGTTACGCTACTACTCGAGAGGGTGATGCTGGAGCTTTGATTAGTTCCCGTTCATTAGATTTAGAAAATGCAGGGCTTCTTGAGATTTTACCTCAAGATAATGGTAGTTATGAGGTAAGTCTAGAGTCTATAGATTTTAATACAAGAAATTTTCTAGAAAAGCATTTAATTACTAAAGCAACAATCGTGCCTAGCTCTATTAAACTATGTTTAATAGCGGAAGGGAAATTTGATATTTATCCTAGATTTGGTGAAACTATGCAGTGGGATATAGCTGCAGGCCATGCACTAATTAAAGCTGGTGGAGGTAATGTAATGGATTTTGCAGGAAATGAGTTAATTTATCAAAAGAACCATTATAAAAACCCTAATTTTTATGCTTACAGTAAATATTGGTTATTAGATAAGGAGGTATAAATGAATTGGCTATTTAATTTTATACTACGTAATAATTTTTTTAAACAATTTGTTCCAAAGCAGGATATTGATAAAGATTTAGTAGAGAAAGATGGTTTAAAAGATGAAGAGTCTACTAGGGATTATTATGAAGATTTAAGCAATATGCATTAAAGAAGTTTTGAAGTGATAAAGTAGCTTATCATAAATTAGTATGACAAACATCTAGCACTAAGAATAACGTAAAAAGATAGAAAATAGAATAGGCAAATAATTTCTTAGCTTGTTTATTATCTTTATCCTTAAATAAAGAAATAGCATAATATAAAAAAAGAATTCCAAGTATGGTATTTATCGCTAAATATATATAATTTCCGATTCCACAAAAATATGGCATAAATGAAGTGGCAAACATTATTATGCTGTAGAAAACAATATACTTTTTAGTATAAATTTCTCCTTTTACTACTGGCATCATTGGGACATTACAATTTTTATAATCTTCATTGCGAAACAGAGCTAGTGCCCAAGAATGAGGAGGAGTCCACATCAAAATAATCATAAATAGAGAAAAACTGCTAAGAGAAATGTCATTAGTAACAGCTGCCCAACCAATCATCGGAGGAAGAGCTCCTGCTACTCCTCCGATGACTATATTCTGCATAGTTGATCGCTTTAGCCAGATAGTATAAATAAAAATATAATATAGTATAGTAACTAAAAGCAGAAATGCTGATAGTAAATTGATACAGAGACCCATTAAAAAGATAGAAAAGAAAGCTGTAACTATACCAAATGCTAGAGCATCATCAGGTCTGATTGCTTTAATAATAATAGGTCTTTTTTGGGTACGTTTCATTATTGCATCAATATCACGATCATACCACATATTAATAGCGGCGCTGCTACCAGCTCCAATTGTAATGCATAGCATTGCTATAAAAGCTAAGAATGGGTGAATATGATTTGGAGCAAGCCATAGACCAGAAAAACTGGTAAATACTACTAGAGACATAACCCTTGGTTTCATTAAAGAGATATAATCTCTTACAGAGCTATTATTAAGGGAATTATAATAAATTATTTCAGACATTAATTGGAATCTTTAAATATTTTTGATGATTTTGATTGTCGAAATCATCATTTTAACGCACATTATATAATATATAATGAATAAAGTTAACTGAGAAATTAAAAGAATTTAGGGGTATTAGCAGAGAAAAAAATATCTTAGAAACGTAAATATTTTAATATATTATTACTATTTGGCTACTTTTTTAGAAATTTACTAAGATATTGTTATAACTTATTGAAGTTTGTATATTTATAAAATTGCTATATAGATTGATTTTAATTAGAGTATTTTAGAGTTCAAAATGAAAATAATAGCAGGAAAACATAAAAATCGGGTAATACCTGTCCTTAAAGGTTCAAATTATCGGCCTTCTACAGGTAAAATAAGAGAAGCGATTTTTAGTATACTTACCTCTGGTGAATTTGCTGAACAACAAATTTTTAACAATAATACTATTGCTCTTGATTTATTCGCTGGTACAGGTAGTTTAGCTTTTGAAGCTTTATCAAGAGGGGCTGGAGAGATCACGTTGGTTGAGATTAATGCCAACCATTTAAGGTTAGCTAGGGAATTTGCTATCTCCATAGGTGAAGAAGAAAACAGCAATTTTTTAAATATTAGTGCTACTAATTTGCCTAAGGCGACTAAGAAGTTTGATTTAATTTTTATTGATCCACCCTATTATAATAATCTTGTTACAGGAGCAATTAGTAGCTTAAAAATAGGTAATTGGCTTAAGGATAGGGCTGTTATAGTTATAGAATTAGGTAAAACGGATGATTTTTCTGATAAGTCATGCCAATTAATTAAAGAAAAAACATATGGTGATACAAAATTACTTATTCTGAGGTATCGGGTTTCTAGTGACTAAAATAAAAAAAACAACAAAAATATATTTGTACAAGTTGCAACAATAGCACCATGAAATGGTCAGGGCAATGCTTTGATTGTGGTTTATGGGGAGTAATTGAAGAACAAATAATTGGCAGTTCATTAAACATGAAATTTGGGAATAAGCAAGATCTACATAAATTAGATGGAATATTTATTGAGACATTATCTACTGCAACTCCTATTAATGAGTTGAATAGAGTGCTGGGTGGAGGACTGGTTGCTGCTTCAGCAATTTTAATTGGTGGTGATCCAGGGATTGGTAAATCAACTTTATTATTACAGCTGGTTGCTAGTTCTTTTTCTATAAAAATGAATTGCTTATACGTGACTGGCGAAGAGTCGGCTGAACAAGTAAAACTTAGAGCTTTAAGGTTAGGTTTAAATAATCAGACAACATCAATTTTAGCGGCAACTAATATTGAGGATATAATTTCTACCATTGAAAATAATAAAGGGGAGATAGATTTAGTAGTTATAGATTCAATCCAAACAATGGTAACGAGAGAGCTTTTATCAGCAGCTGGAACGGTTTCTCAGATTAAAGCATGCGCTAATGAGTTAATTGCTTATTGTAAGAGAAATAATAATATTATTATCCTTAGCTGTCATGTTACAAAAGATGGACAGTTGGCAGGCCCTAAATTATTAGAACATTTAGTTTATACTGTATTATATTTTGAAGGTGATAGCAATAGCCATTTTAGGATTTTGCGTTCAATTAAAAATAGATTTGGAGGAGTGGGAGAAATAGGTGTTTTTGATTATATAGTAAGAGGGTGTCAGAAAGATTGTGTAAGTTGTAAAAATAGTTAAGGATAAGATTAATTAAAACAACTTACATGAGGCTAATATGAAGAATAAAATAAAAGTAACAAATCCATCTATAGAAAAAGCTGTATCAGAAATATTATC
>JAJIYR010000153.1 GCA_020881085.1 Rickettsia endosymbiont of Bryobia graminum
GGCATTTGATCGAGAACTTTTTTGCAAAACTAAAGCAATATAGAGCAATCGCAACACGATATGACAAAACCTCTCAAAACTTTTTGGGGGCTATTTATATGGCTGCCACGGTAATTTGGCTCAATTGATCACACGCCCTAAGATATTTCTTTCTCTGCAAGAAAATGTATAAAACCATCATAATAAGCAATTGCTTGATGAATCACTATTATCCTAGATAACTATCTAAAATCTTCGGTCATTATTTATAATAACTATATAATAAGGTCAGAAATTGCTTAAAACGGTATCTCATCATCTAAATCACTATGGTCGAAGCTGTTATTAGTTGAAGTCTTTTGTGAGAAAGAATCAGTAGAACCTGTACCGGGGGCCTTAGAATCTAATAAAATAAATTGTGAATTAAAATTTTGTAATACAATTTCTGTAGTATATTTTTCTTGACCTGAGTTATCAATCCATTTTCTAGTTTGTAAACTACCTTCTATATAAACTTTAGTACCCTTTTTAGCATAATTTTTTATTACTGATACTAAACCTTCATTAAAAACTACTACCCTATGCCATTCAGTTTTTTCTTTTCTCTCCCCACTAACTCGATCTTTCCATGTTTCTGAAGTAGCTATACTAAAACTGGCTATTTCCTTACCATCATTGGTACTTCTGATTTCTGGGTCACGCCCTAAATTACCTATTAGTATTGCTCTGTTTAAACTATTAGCCACAAATTATTACTCTTTTAGTGAATATTATTATTGCAATAATAATTGAAAACAACCTATAATGCTACAGGTTTTTTTTCAAGCAGCTTAAATAGTTTACAAAAAATAATTATGCAAGAATACATTAAAGTTCGAGGTGCTAAGGAGCATAATTTAAAGAATGTTAACGTTGATATACCAAGAAATAAGTTTGTAGTTATTACAGGCCTTAGTGGTTCTGGTAAATCATCTTTAGCTTTTGATACAATTTATGCAGAAGGTCAACGTAGGTATGTTGAGAGTTTGTCTTCATACGCCAGACAGTTTTTACATCTTCAGAATAAGCCAGATGTAGAGTCAGTTTCTGGGTTATCACCAGCGATTGCTATTGATCAGAAAACTACTTCTAAAAACCCCCGTTCTACGGTTGGTACTATAACTGAAATTTATGATTATTTGCGATTATTATATGCACGAGTAGGTGTTCCATACTCTCCCGCCACAGGTTTGCCAATAAAAAATCAGACTATATCTGAAATGGTTGATGTAATTAAGACTATACCTATAGGTATTAAAATTTACATATTAGCACCAATTATTAGAGGGCAAAAAGGTGAATTTAGGCGTGAAATACTTGATCTGAAAAAACAAGGTTTTAGTAGGATGATAGTAAATAATGAAGCATATGAAATAGATAATCTACCGAAGTTTGAAAAAAACAAGAAACATAATATAGAAGTAGTTGTTGATAGAATTGCTATAGAAAAAAATATGGGTAATAGACTTGCGGATAGTTTAGAAATTTCCCTAAAACTTGCCGATGGAATAGCTTATATTCAGGTAGTTGATATTCCAAAAGAAATAAAAACAGATTTTATTAAGGGGCAACAAATAATTTTTTCTGAGAAGTATTCATGTCCAGTTTCTGGTTTTCAGATTTTAGAGATTGAGCCAAGAATTTTTTCATTTAATAGTCCGTTTGGCGCTTGTCCTAAATGTGAAGGTATAGGAAAAGAATTATTTTTTGATAAAGAATTAATTATTCCTGATAGTAAAATGACTATTAGAGATGGAGCAATTGCGCCATGGGGTAAAATATCTTCTAAGCTATTTTTGGATACTTTAAAATCTTTATCGGAGCATTACAAATTTTCGTTAGATACTCCTTTTGTAGTTTTATCAGATTTAGTACAAAATGTATTGCTGTATGGATCAGGTGATGATGTAATAAAATTTGAATATAATGATTGCTCTAAATCACAAATTATTCATCAGCCATTCGCTGGGATAATACCTAGTTTAGAGGAGAGAGAACGTAAGGCTGATTCAGCCTTGGTAAAAGAAGAGTTATTAAAATATAAATCTGAAGCAAAATGCACTGCTTGTAATGGTCATAGATTAAAAGAAGAGTCTCTTTGTATTAAGATCTCTGAACTGCATATAGGAAAAGTATCTCAGATGAGTATCATACAATTAAAGCAGTGGTTTAATGAATTAGACGCAAAACTAACTACCAAGCAAATGGCTATTGCTGAGCGTATATTGAAAGAGATTAGTGAAAGATTACAATTTTTATTAAATGTTGGATTGGATTATCTTAATTTAGCTAGAGAATCAGGGACTTTATCGGGTGGCGAAAGTCAACGTATTCGTTTAGCCTCACAAATTGGTTCAGGTCTTAGTGGGGTCTTATATGTTTTAGATGAGCCATCAATTGGCTTGCATCAAAGAGATAATGCTAGGTTAATAGATACTTTAAAAAATCTTAGGGATCTTGGTAATACTGTATTGGTTGTAGAACATGACGAAGAAACAATGCAAGAATCAGATCATATTATAGACGTAGGTCCTGGTGCTGGAATTCATGGGGGGAATATAGTAGCGCAAGGAACGTTAGAAGAAATTAAAGTAAATGAAGCTAGCATAACTGGAAGTTATTTAAGTGGTAAGCAATTTATTGCTGTTCCTAAAACTACAAGGATTCCTCATCCTGATAAGATGATAACATTAATAGGAGCAGTTTCTAATAACTTAAAAAATGTTGATATCACGATTCCATTAGGAAGCTTTACAGCTATTACCGGAGTATCTGGAAGTGGTAAGTCTAGCCTGATAATTCAAACTTTATATAAAGCTACTATAAAATATTTAGAGCCAACATCAAAAACTTCTCCGGGAAAGCATGATTCTATTATTGGTCTTGAATATATTGATAAAGTTATTGATATTAATCAATCGCCAATAGGTAGGACCCCAAGATCAAATCCAGCAACATACACTGGGTCATTTACTCATATCAGAGACTGGTTTGCTGAATTGCCCACTGCAAAAGCTAGAGGTTACAAAGTTGGTAGATTTTCATTTAATGTAAAAGGTGGTCGTTGTGAGATGTGCCAAGGAGATGGGTTAATAAAAATAGAAATGCATTTCTTGCCAGATATTTATGTTAAATGTGATGTTTGTAATGGTGCTAGATATAATAGAGAAACTCTAGAAATTAAATATAAAGATAAATCTATTTCTGATGTTTTAATGATGACAGTAGAAGATGCAATGAGTTTTTTTGAAAAAGTTCCTGATATTTACAGTAAGCTAGTGACTTTACATGAGGTAGGTCTGGGGTATATAAAAATTGGTCAATCGGCAACTACTTTATCCGGTGGTGAAGCTCAAAGAGTTAAATTAGCTAAAGAGTTATCAAAGCGTTCCACTGGCAAAACTTTATATATACTTGATGAGCCGACAACAGGTTTGCATATTGATGATATTAATAAATTGCTTAAAGTATTGCATAAACTAGTAGATATGGGAAATACCGTAGTTGTTATTGAACATAATTTAGATGTTATCAAAACGGCGGACCATATTATTGATGTTGGACCTGAAGGTGGCGATAAAGGTGGTAGAATAGTTGTGTCTGGAACTCCTAAAGATGTTGCAGCTTGCGCTGAGAGTCACACAGGGCGTTATTTAAAGCCATATTTGAATTTAGATAGAAAGTGAGTTAAATTAGATTAGGTATTAATCCAACAATGTATGTTTTATAAGATATAATGAAATGTTTCTTTAAAAATTTCTATTCATACAACTTCTTGAGTATCAAAATCTATAATGTTTAAGTTAATACTCAGCCACTACCGGCTGAGAGCCGGTAGGTTGATGGTAGGCACTAGAAGTGCCGTAGAGTTTAAGCTAAAGCTTATCCAATCTAATGTTAGAAATAGAAGTTGGTTTATGAGCTTCTGTATGGTTCTCTGTATTAGTTGACATTTGATCTTACATTTAATAAAAATAATGTATTAAAAATACAGATAAAAAAATGGAAGGTTACAATGAACTTAAATCAAAGAATAATAAAGCAAAAATTAAGTTTACTAGAACTCGCTAAGAGTCTCGGAAGTATATCATAAGCATGTAAATAAGAATATGATAGGAAAATACGCAAAAAACCAAGCTAATGAATATAAGAAACTGCATGAGGATCATCAGCTTGCTTTCTTCTAAAATTCCCCGCGGCTGCTTGCGGCGGGGATTACTTTTATTTAAAGTATATGATTTATTAACTAACTTCTATAAAAAATTATAGATATCTGTATATAATAATGCAAGGAATCTAATAATATGGAGTAGAATAAATGAAAAATTCATTATTTAAGATTATTATTGCTCTATATTTTATATTAAATGCAGCAAATGCTGAGTCAGTAGGTGGTCAAAATATCAGTGACAAAGAGATTGCAGAATTAAAATACTATATTAGTGCAATAAAATCCATAGCTGTCGATTTTACGCAAGAAGATTCGCAAGGGAAAAAGGTAGCAGGAAAACTGTTGATAAACAAACCATATAAATTTCGTTGTAATTATTACCCACCTTTCCCATTAGTTATTATTGGAAATAGTAATTATGTATCTGTGTATGATTACGATATGAAACATCTAAGCAAAATAAAAACGCAAGAGAACGTCTTTAATTTTTTATTAGAGGATAATGTAGATTTGGATAAATATTTTAAATTTGAGTCAGTAAAAGAGCAAAGTAATAGTTTTGAGATTACTATTTATCATAATCTAGCGGAAAGACGTATTCAAATTACTTTTAATAAAGCAACAAAACAAATAAAAATGTTTAAAATATTTGAAGATGACAATGTTATTACTCTAACATTTAATCATATTGAAAAAGTAAAACAATTTGATGATGATTTATTTAAGTTAAAAAGTCCAGAGATTTTTGGTGCTCCAGATAGGTTAACAAAAAGTGAAATTGAAAGGAAATATATACTTGCTTCAGAATAAAAAAAAGATTATGTTAATTAATGCTAGTAGTGGGCATTAATTCTGCTCAGTTGGTCAGGTTCGAAAGGAAGCAGCCAAAGTGGTAATTCGTGGGTCATTACTAGCATAGATTCATTCTTTTTCACTCCTAAAAATTTTAAACTATCTTTACCTTAAGAAAAAAATTTAATATACTGTTTACATCATATCTTTTGTGAATATCAATAGTGACTAAATCAACAGAACAATATATTAATTTTGCTAGAAAATATCGTCCTTCTAACTTTTTAGAAGTCCATGGGCAAGAGGTTTTAACTAAGATTCTAAGTTATGCTATTTTAAAAGATCGCATTGCTCAAGGTTACTTGTTAACTGGTATTAGAGGGGTTGGGAAAACAACTTCGGCTCGTATTATTGCTAAAACTATTAATTGTATAGAGCCAGTAATCATTGAGCAGAATATTAAACCTTGCGAAAAGTGTCAAAATTGCCTAAGTTTTAATAAAAATAATCATCCAGATATAGTAGAAATTGACGCCGCTAGTAAAACCAGTGTAGATGATATTAGGAAAATAATAGAAAGTAGTGAATATAAACCTCTTATAGGTAGATATAGTATTTTTATTATAGATGAAGTTCATATGCTGTCTAAAGGGGCATTTAACGCTTTGCTGAAAATTCTTGAAGAACCACCTTCTCATGTAATATTTATCTTTGCCACTACAGAACCGCAAAAAATTCCTTTAACAGTAATTTCTAGATGTCAAAGATATGATTTAAAGAGATTAACGTTTAATGAAATTTTACAGTTACTTAAAGGGATTGTAGAAAAGGAGCGGTTAAAAATAGAAGAAGAAGCTTTAAGAGTAATAGCTTCTAGGTCTGATGGATCTGCAAGAGACGCAATTTCTGTATTAGATCAAGTTGTTGGATTAAGAGAGAAAGGAGATATTGTTTCTGCTGATGTATGTCAAATACTTGGTTTAGTAGAAACTAGTAGTATTATTAAGTTTTTTGAAGCGATTATTAAGAAAGATGCCGGGAAAGCTTTAGATTTACTAAATCACCTATATGTTACATCAGCGAATTTAGAAATTTTTATAACACTCTTAGCAGATTTTATTGCGTATCTTAGTAAAGTTAAACTATTGCCTAGTTATCAAAATCCAATATATCAGTCATTTGAGAAAGAGATAGAAAAAATCTTGGACCAGGTTACTACCTGTCAATTATCAATTATCTGGCAAATATATAGTAAAGGTATTATAGATATAAAAATGTCCCATAATCAGATGATTGAAGCTGAGATGCTGGCAATTAAATCTATTTATTCTCAAATGTTGCCATCTATTGAAGAATTATCTGGTGAGCTATCGCAAGTACAGCAGCCAATAGGAAGATATCAAATCACAGATTTTCTTAATTATTTACATTCTAATAATGAAATGGCAGTATATTACCAATTAATGAATGACCTTGAAGTTAAATCATTTACTAACGATACTATAGAAATTGCTGGCAAAGATCTTAATCAGAAAGTACAAGAGCAAATAGGAAATTTATTATCAGCATGGTCAGGAAAAGTCTATAAAGTCATTACTAGCAAACAGGGCCAAATATCAACTATCAAAGAACAATTTATTGATAAAGTAAGGTCTAGTAAGGAGTGGAGCACTTTAATAAAACACTTTCCAGAAATTACTATATCAGATATATTACTAACGCCTAATAAGAATTAAAGGATAAACTATATATGGTAAATTTTAATCAATTTTTGAAACAAGCACAATCTATGCAGAAAAAAATGCAAGAAATGCAGGATCAGATGGCAAATAGTGAATATTTAGGAAAAGCTGGTGGTGGGCTTGTTAATATTACTGTGACAGGAAAGGGGGAGGCTCGTAAGATTTCTATAGATTCATCTTTATTACAAGAAACTGAAAAAGAAATGTTAGAAGATTTAATAGTTGCTGCTTTTAATGATGCTAAAGCCAAAGTTGATTCGGATTCTCAGAATTCTATGTCTAGTGCTTTTGGCGGTATGGGTTTACCGCCAGGATTAAAAATGCCATTTTAATAAAGTTAGTTGGGTAAGGAGTTAAAATACTTATACAATTTAAATAAATATAGGTAGGAGAATTTTTTTAAGTTCCTATCTATATTTTTTTGAAAAACTATCCTAAACTTAAATATTGTTTTAGCAGATTCTTTAGTCATATCCTCTGAAATGGATAAGGCAGCTCTATTTCTATAAAAAGGTATTTTTATAGAAATAACGGTATGTAGTAATTTACTAAACTCTTTTTTCTGTTCTAATGCATAACTATATACCGTTAAATCCTATTTTATTCTATATATCAAGGAAAATGTATTATTTCCTCGTTTTCACACTGCCCCTTCTGAGCATCCTTATAGCACCTCCTTGATATTCATAAAATATGGGCATATATTAGCACTAAATGAGGCAAAGCTAAAAAATTGTTGCTTTTATAATTTGATCCATTTAAGTTATTATAATAGATAATACTAAAGCAGGAATGATAATCTTTAATAAGTATACTACTAGTAAATATGCTCTATATATTTTAGTAGTAGAAAGATATATATTTTAAATCTCTTTTGGGTATATTCCCCGCCGCTTGCGGCGTAATATGGAAGAATGAGCAAATATATATACACAAAAGTCATAATGTTACGGTACTGCTGTATCACATGGTATTTCCAGCAAAATATCGCCAAGCAGTGTTTGACGTATCAGTTGATCAAGTATTATGAGAAGTATGTTTAGAGATAGAAAAGAGATATCAAATAAAATTTTTAGAAATAGGGGTTGATGAAGATCATGTCCATTTTTAGTACAATCTGTACCAACCTATAGCGTAACAAAAATAGTAACAACAATTAAAAGTGTTACAGCTCGTCAAATATTTAGACAGTGTCCACAGGTAAAGAAACAATTATGGGGTGGAGAATTTTGGACTGATGGATATCTTACGCGTATGGTAGGAAAGCATGGAAATGGGAATATGATAGGAAAAGACAGATAAATGTTGAGTAAGAAATACAATTACTAACCTAATTACTAATGAAAACCAATTGTTTTTCATTATTATTCTTTTTTATAAACCCCCCATAAAATTGTTTGCGGTAACCAGCGAGTGTTATTTTGAGAACGAAACTGACAATGATGATTATGTCA